>NZ_JAEQCE010000016.1:0-90802 GCF_020738665.1 Microcoleus sp. PH2017_08_TRC_O_A | reverse complement strand
TTATTCCGAACGAATTGAGCAGTTCTGATTGCTTCGTCTATAGCGGAGGACTGATTTGGTTTGCCGATCGCCTTGAATTCTAGAACGAACATCTTACGTGGGAACTCCCTACGCTAAAATTCTAACACAAAGCCGTCCTAGAAGGACGGGGCTTTAAACCCAAGTTTTTGGTAAGGTGCTGGAGATCGATCGAACTTTTAGCGGTTTACCCTTGGACGCAGGCCAAGCGCTGCGGTTGGAACACCGGAGCGAAGACTTTCAGCAAGCCGTGGAGGAGGGTACAATAAATTTTGTGCAAACTACGCGGATCGGGATTACTAAAGGGATTGATTTGCCTTGGCGGTGGTATTTGGGGAACTGTGCGGCCGTGTCGCAACTCTAGTAATGTCAAAGGTGTCAGTGTAAATTTGGTAGCTTAAACTTAGTGAAATTATGGCTTACTCTTCTGAAAACCCGATCGTACAACTCAAAAAATGCCTGACTCTCGCTCAGGATGTTGGGAGTCACGCCGAAGCTAACCGAGCTTTCGAGCAATTGTGCGGGATTATAGATGCTGAAAATCCGATGGCCGCGCAACTTTTGGAGATGTTGTGGGAAGACGCAATTCTGGCCAGACGTTCTGCTGTATTTTGGCAGCA
This sequence comes from Microcoleus sp. PH2017_08_TRC_O_A, assembly GCF_020738665.1. Taxonomy (NCBI): domain Bacteria; kingdom Bacillati; phylum Cyanobacteriota; class Cyanophyceae; order Oscillatoriales; family Microcoleaceae; genus Microcoleus; species Microcoleus sp. PH2017_08_TRC_O_A. The sequence continues at coordinate 90,164 of NZ_JAEQCE010000016.1, read as the reverse complement.
AATGAGCGAAGTTGAGAAAGATATGGCGAATAGAATGATGGAAAATATGACGCAGATGAGACAAAATTATTTGCGTTTGATGCAGGAAATGTAGGATTTGGTAATGGGGAATGGGGAATGGGGCATTGGTAATTGGTAATTGGCAATTGGTAATTGACCCGAATTTGCCAACAAGTATAAGGTGCGTCAGCCGAGATATTTGACACTGGTCAAATAGTTGGTTTCCGGGGCACTCTACCATAAATTTTGTTACTTCAACCCGCGGAGGCGGGTTTTGTCTGTGTAGACGCGGTTTCAACCGCCGTCTCATCTTCTATTTCATCAAAGCAGCGCCGCGGTTGTAAAGTTCGCGGGCGTAATCAGTCCAAGTTCCCTGTCCCCAATAGCGGAAACAGCTTGTTTGTACCAACAAGTTGTAAAGCAAAGCCTGCTGATATTCAAACTGCTTGGTAACAGCAGCATCTTTCTGTACCAGCGTGTCGTATTTTTTGTGAAAGGCTGCACTGAGTTGATTCATTGGTTCCAGGACATTTTCGTAGCCCTTCACCCAACTTAAATCGTTAGTCCAAGATGCACCATCCATGTGAAAATTGTGATCGGTTTGCTTGAGTTGCGCGATCGCACTTTCCACCTTTTCCGGCGTAGCACTATCGGGATCGACTTGCTGCCAAATCTTGTGCTGGTTAATCCCCTGACAAACAGGATAATCATCAGGATTAACACCCGCCGCCTCAATCATCTCCAAATATTCAGTCCCATTTAAACCGACAACACCGGATTTTCCGCCACCTTGTTCGCGGTTTTCGTGCCAAGCTTTGACAAAGGCGCTGGGGAATTCATTCATCATCACGCCACCATTTTCGCCGTCGGCAATTTGAGTAACTAAAGAAGGAATTGTGACATTGCTAATTTGCTGTTTGTTGCGGACTTTTGCTTCGTAATATGGCTGCATTTGACCGACCAATTTTGTATCGGAACCTTGGGTTTTAATCAAAGCCGTGATGCTGATGGTTTCGCCGCGAGAATTGCGGGATTGCAAACGATTGGGAATGTATTTTTGGTCTTGCGACAATCCCGAACCGTCGATATTTTCCACAGAATGTTCCTGCACCATTAGCCAGCGGTAGCCGCATTCTTTCAAAGCTTTGATGTATTCGTAAAGAGTATCGGGGTGATTGGGAAAGTGCATTTCTGGAGGCGAAAAACCTTTAACGCGCTTCAGGGCATCTATGCCAAAAATGGATGCAAAATGATGTTGCCATGCTTGAATTTGGAGTTTGATATCGGGAATTGGAGTTGAGGGAATAACGGCGTGACTCCACATTGTCCCCAGCCATTCTACGTGGGGTTGGTATTCAGGTTCGCAGGTAATTCGCTTGAGGTTGTTGAAGATATCGTCGCGTCCCATTTGGCGCAATCCCCACAATAAATTGCCCGAATAGTCGAGCATAATTCGCGGGTTGCAACCTTCAGCAATCAGTTGGGGAATGAATTCGCCCATGCGGGAATAGCACCAAGCAAAGACTCCGGCATTGTGGTTGTCTCCTTGGTTGGGATTTTCAAACATATTCTGGAGATTGCAGATTAGTTCGCCCTTTGCACCTGCTGGAATTGTAGGTTGGTGCATATGCAGGGCGCAAGCAAATCCGGCTTGAATGTTTTCGAGGCGCAGATTTGTCTTAGGTAAAAAGACTGGTTCGTTGCTGTTGGTGGCGGCAGTGATTTCTGCTTCGGAACCGCAAATGTTGGGCAATCCGGAGCGAAGTTCTTCTAAAACGGGTGGGTTGGGGGATGGTGCGATCGCAGACATAAGTTTTTCTCAAGAATTGTGGAGGAACGCGGTCTGCTATTTGGTAAGATAGCTATATGCTTTTAGGGTAGCAGAAAAGGTAGCAGATTTAAATAAGTATCGAAAAGTAGCGATCAAATGAGTTATGTTTTTCGGAATTTGTCATTTAGTTGCAGATATTTAGACTTTGGCTCACAACGATTGATTAGAAAAACCGCAGATTAAGGCAGATAAACACAGATAAACGCAGATAAAAGTCTGCCAAGATTATTTTCAGGTGCCGTGCGATCGCGCTGAGACTTTGTACCTCTACCTCGCAGATATTTTATGAATGACAAAAAACTGCTCCTACAGCAGGCGGCGATTAATTTGCTGGTGGCTGTAACCATTGTTCAACCTGGATTGGCTGCTACGATCGCCGATTCATCGGGGGAACCGCATTTGCAGCCGCAGATACTCGCATACGAGCCGCCTGCGCGGGGTGCACCGGGCGATCGCGGAGATGCAGGCAGCCGCGACGATCTTCACCACTTTTTAGCTTTAATTCCGGCTCTAAATTTAGGATTGACTGCGATCGCACATCCGACTTTTTGGCTGTACTTGCCGGCTCCATTTCCCGATGACATTTCCTTTGAGTTTGTGCTGCGGGACGAAGAAAATCAAGAAGTAGTTTTCCGAACATTTTTTCAGCTTGCAAAAACAGCGGGACTTGTGAGTTTTTGCTTGCCACCAAATGCACCTCCTCTGGAAATTGGCAAAAAATATCGCTGGGATTTTTTCTGCGGGAATATCTCCCGCTACGGGTGTGTTGAGCGAGTGAAATTGGCACCAGAAATCTTAGTTAAGCTAGAAACTGCATCGCTGAGGCATCGCGTTTTACTGTTGGCTAAATACGGTTTGTGGTACGAAACTATTACTGAATTAGTTGCGCTGCGGGACAAACTTTTGAGTCAATTACAGGTAGCTACTTTAGAGGAAAGGCTGCTGATTTATGCTGAAAATGATTTGCGGTATGAAGCGCTAGCCGAGCTGACTGGATTTGAAAAAATATCTTCTCTGGTAACTTTGGAGGCGGATTGGAATGCTTTATTGCAGCATCCGTTTGTGCGCTTGCACGAGATTGTTTTAGAACCGTTTGTTTGAGTCCGATCGTGCATAATACATGGGCCGGGGCGGGTTTTTGAGATTGTGGGTTTTTGGCTCAGATTGTTGGTGAACCCGCCCCTACAGGAATCAATGTCAATGGATCGAACACGAACGAGACAAATTGTAGGGATCGTACATTTTTATTTATGGTGAGCTTGCTGCAAAAAAAACATCCCAAAATCCTGTAGGGGCGGGTTCGCCAACCATCTACAAAATCCACAAAAAATCTCAAAAACCCGCCCCATCCCCGCCATTATTTACATTGACAATTCCCTAAAAAATAAGACATCAACCTATAGATGAAATATCCAATATTAAGCGCCTACAATACTTTCAATACAGCACCGATCGCCCTTTGGTCATTTGATGCAGCAGGAAACTTGGCGAGCGATCGCCCGGATCTCCCTCCAGCACTGCTAATTGACAGCGTTTGCCGTGCTGTTGAGCGATCGCAAAACGGGCCGCAAGAAAGCCTGCTGCTGACTGGAGGTTACGTTACTTTCCCAGTCACTCCTTTGCTGGATGTCGGCACGGAAGACTTTTCTGTGTGTGCGTGGATTCGCACGGGTGATTTGGGTATTGTCAAGATTATTGATAAACGGATTCAAAATTCTGGCCCTTTACGGGGCTGGGCTTTATTTCTTTATCAGGGCCAAATTAACCTGCAAATAGCCGATGGAAAAAGTTGGGTAAACTGTGGTAGCGAATATTATTATACAAAAATTGATACTTTCCCTGTTATTAGCGACAACCAATGGCATCACGTTGGGGTTGCTGTCGATCGCGATCGATTGGATGGAGGGCGCTGGTATGTCGATGGCAAGGAAGTAGATTGGCGGTTCAACCCAACAGGGCAACAGAGTTCTCTCAGGAATAGTATGCCCTTGACTGTTGGCAGGCGATCGGACGATTTTGGTGGCATTTATCGAGGTAATATTGGGGATATGAGACTCTACAAACAGGCGCTGTCGGCGGCAGATGTGTTGTCGATTTACCGCTCGATTCAGTCTCCTATTAATAATAAATTTTTTGTTAACATTCTGAAGAGACCAGAAATACCGCGCCCCGAGCAAGATTCGTTCTCGGAAAGTGATAGTATTTCCGTGGAAAGATACTCGCAGGCGATGGAATACTATCAGGAGTCGCTCAATATTCATAGAAACAATGGCAACGGCTACGGAGAAGCGAATTCTTTGAACAATCTAGGCAATATTTACAGCGCGCGGGGTGAATACTCCCAAGCAATTGACTATCACCAGCAAGCGCTAAATATTCAGCAAGATATTGGTAACAGCAGTGGAGAAGCTGAGTCTCTAAATGCTTTGGGCAGTATTTACGATGCCCTAGGGGAATACTTGCAAGCAATTGAGTGCCACCAGCAGTGCCTAAATATTTACCGAGAAATCGGTCACTTTGGGGGAATAGCTACTTCCTAGCGCGATTTGGGGAGTGCATATCATTCTCTCGGCGAATACCAGCAGGCGATCGAGTGCCAACTTCAGTCTTTAGATATGGCGCGAAAAATCAACTCTAAGCATAGAGAATTGAACTGCTTAAACGCTTTGGGCCGTACCTACGTTTCCCTGGGGGAAAATCAATTGGCGATCGAATACTGTGAGAAGTCGTTGAATCTTGCACCGAAAATTGACAACCGTTATGGGGAAGCTAATTCTTTGGTGATTCTGGGTAATGCTTACAGTAATTTGGGGCATTACTTGCGGGCGATCGCATTTTACAAACAATCCTTAGATATTCAGCAGGAAATTGGCGATCGCTCTGGGGAAGCAACTTCCTGCCGAAATTTGGGCAATGCTTACCGCTGTTTGGGGCAGTACCAGCGGGCGATCGAATACAGCCGCAAGAGTTTGGAGATCGCGCGGGCGATCGGCGAAACCGCATCAGAAGGGGCAACTCTCAACAATTTAGGACTTGCTTTATTTGACTTTGGCAAGTTTGCAGAAGCTGAAACAGTCCTGGGCGATGCAATTCAAACTTGGGAATCGCTGCGGGGAAAATTGAGCGATCGCGATAACTTTAAAGTATCTATTTTTGAAACCCAAGCCGCAACTTACCGCCACTTGGAAAAAACCCTGATCGTCCAGAAAAAAACCAAACAGGCGCTGGAAATTGCGGAGCGCGGTAGGGCGCGGGCGTTTGTAGAATTACTGGGTGCTCGGTTATCTGCCAATTCAGATGCGATACCCGATATTAAGCCGCCTAACATCGATCGCATTCAAGAAATTGCCAGAGCCCAAAATGCAACTTTTGTAGAATATTCGATTTCTTTTTTAGAAGAACTCTTTATTTGGGTAATTCAGCCCACGGGTGAAATAGCCTTCCGCCAAGTTGACATCAACTACGAACATACTTCGCTCAAAGAGCTAGTTGCCGACTCTCGCGAGGCGATCGGCATCAGGAATCGCGATTTCAATCCCACTCTAAAAATGTACCCAGGCGATTTAGTCAAACTCCACGATGATGCGCCGAATTGGGAACCTTGGCAAGTAATATCTGTTGATAAAACTCACAACATTCTCTCGCTCTGTCAATCCTCTTGGCCCGCAGGGTTGACTATTCCAAGGCCTGCAATTGATGTAGCAGCAAAAGTGGAATCGAGCCTCACCAATAACCCTCGCTTGCAAAAACTCCATCAACTGCTAATCGAACCGATTGCTGACTTGTTGCCGACAGATCCAGCAGCTAAAATTATTTTTATTCCTCAAGGCGAACTGTTTTTTGTTCCGTTTTCAGCGCTGCAAGATGCTGCTGGGAAATACTTAATTGAAAAACATACTATTTTGACTGCTCCTGCAATTCAAATTCTGGAATTAACCAGTCAAAAACGGCAAGAAATTTCTAATTTAGCTGGGGATATTTTAGTAGTAGGAAATCCGACGATGCCTGAAGTTGCTCTGGTACCGGGCCAACCTCCGCAGCAGTTATCTGCTTTGCCGCATTCAGAAACCGAAGCTAAGGCGATCGCCCAATTGTTCCAAACCAAAGCCCTCACCGGCAATTCGGCTACCAAATCTGCCGTGCTTCAGCGGTTGTCAGACGCCCGCATTGTCCATTTTGCCACCCACGGATTGCTCGATCGCACTCGCGGACTCGGCAGTGCGATCGCCTTTGCACCCGATCGCACCGATAGCGGTTTGCTGACGGCTGAGGAAATTTTGCACCTGCACCTCCAGGCGGATTTGGTGGTTTTGAGTGCTTGCAATACCGGCATGGGGCGGATTACCGGTGACGGGGTTATCGGCTTGTCTCGCGCTTTAATTTCGGCTGGTACATCCAGTGCGATCGTCTCTTTGTGGGCGGTGCCAGATGCTCCTACAGCCGATTTGATGGTGAAATTTTATCAAAATCTCGATCGAACGGGCAACAAAGCTCAAGCCCTGTGCAGCGCCATGCTGGAGACAATGCAGCAGCACCCAAACCCCAGAGATTGGGCAGCTTTCACCCTGATCGGCGAAGCTTCAACAGTTGACAGTTGACAGTTGACAGTTGACAGTTTGAGAGCGACCTCTACTTATAAGTCCGAGGATTGGAGTAATGAATAGTCTGATTTCAACCAATTCTTTCTGGTAATGGGGAGTTTCGGTTAAATTTTGTAAAGAATTGCCAAATCCCGCGAAAAAATTAGTTTTTTGGCTGAAATCTCCACAGAAAGGCGATCGCGCCTGGATAAGTCATGTGTCGATTTAATTTATTGACAAAAATACCTCGGCGATCGAAATCGGGGCCACCACAGGGGGATTGGTCTCAACTTAATCCTGGAACTGTTGATAAATCTTGCTTTCAGCCGAGGCCAGATCCCCCTAAATCCCCCTTAAGAAGGGGGACTTTGATCGGATTCTTGTCCCCCCCTTGTTAAGGGGGGCTAGGGGGGATCTGGCCTCAGAGAAAAACGAGATTTTTCAATGCTTCCAGGTTTAAGTTGGCACCAATGCCACAGGGGGATTGCCTACAAAAACTTTAGCCCGCCGGAGGCTGACTAAAGAATAAAGACTGTTTTTTAGACAGCTTCGCTTTCTTAACTTTGCACCATTAACAATTGAGTTAAAAATTATGAAAATCTCTGCCGCTCAAAACACCAAAATTCTAGTTGTAGAAGACGACGCCCCCGTCCGCAATCTAGTCTACCGCTTTCTAAAGCAGAGATATGAAGTACAATTTGCAGCCGACGGCCAAACAGCCTTAGAAATATTTGATGAATTCAACCCAGTTCTCGTGATTTTAGATTGGAATTTGCCCGATACTACAGGCTATAAACTTTGTCAAGAAATGCAAAAGCGGACGAATGTTTTAGTCACGATTCTGAGCAGCCGCACCGCCGAAGAAGATCGAATTAAAATCCTAAAAGCAGGTGCTGACGATTTTATGTGCAAACCGTTCAGTATTGAAGAATTAGCAGTTAGAGTAGAAGTCTTGTTGCGGCGAGGGAGAACCGTCAACCCGCGCAGCCTTGTCTGCGGTCAACTAGAAATTGATTTAATGAGTAGGGAAGTAAGATGGCAGGATAAAACTTTGACTCTAACCAAATTAGAATATGAGATATTGTGTTTTTTGGCAACTCATTCAGATGAAGCTTGGACTCGCCAACAGCTAATCGAAAAAATTTGGGGCTGGAAATGCAATTATGGATCAGAAGAGCGAGTGGTGGACGTACATATCGGCCAGATTCGCAAGAAAATGGCTAAAGTCGATCGGGCTGTGCCAAATTTTATTCAAACAATTCGCGGATACGGTTACACATTTGCTCCGAATGCTCGCAATCACAGGATATTTTCCAATTAGGATGGAATAGGAAAAGTCTTTGCAATCAAATAATTTGGACGCTGCTCAGAGGAACATCCAAATTATTTTGGCCATTCAAGTTTAAGGTATGTAGTTGCGCTTCAGCGCTCCGATCTTATATATATTAAAAGCGCTATTATTGTGGCAATACAAGTCTATTGAATAAATAATGTCACCTTCTAAAACAAAGGTATGTAGTTGCGCTTCAGCGCTCCGATCTTGTGGCAATACAAGTCTATTGAATAAATAATGTCACCTTCTAAAACAAAGGTATGTAGTTGCGCTTCAGCGCTCCGATCTTATATATATTAAGAGCGCTCAAGCGCAACAACGTACCTATTTAACCCTGAGATGGTACTAGATTCGCTTACAAACGATCGCAATACCACACGCCCCCAGCATTGCCACAACCGACGGTACCAAAGGCACCCACCAACCCTGGATTAGCAAAAACCAGCAAATTCCGACCAAAATCCCCGCAAAAGCGATCGCCCGCAACACCGCAAACAGCCTGCGCCGGCTGACAATCGCGATCGCGCTACCAACTGCTGCGCCGCCCAAAATCCACAGCATTTCCTGCCACACAGGCACAATTTGTAGCAGCGGGCGCCCATCCAAAGCAGCACTGATAATTTGACTCGACATTTGCGCTTGAAGTAACACCCCCGGCATTTTCTGGTAAGGTATTTCTCGCGCGCTGTAGGGTGTAAAAAAATCATCGGGATTGGAAATGGGCGCCGTCACACCTATAAAAATAATTCGGTCTTTAATCAAATTGGGACTAACTTTTCCTTCTAACAGTTCTGTCAGGCTAACTCGCTGAATAAAAGTTCGGGGCGATCGATAATTTAGCATAATTTGAAAGCCGCGATTGTCCAGGTTTTGATAAGCGCCTGTACTGCCGTGAATTGGTGCAAAAACTGCCTTTCCCAGCCCTATCTTATCTCCTGACAAAGTTTCTGGTGTGATGCCTTTTGCTGCTAGGTAATGGAGCGCAGCCCTCATGCTCAAAGAGTGTTCTGTAGCACAAAGATCGGTTGTCTGCGGCTGCATAAACAGCAAGTGGCGGCGGAGAATGCCGTCGGCATCAGCCACCACATCGCTGAACCCGAGGCGCTCTTTTGGCAGTGCAGGTGGCGGTTTGATGCCGCATTTGTTCGGTTTGCCGCTTTCTTTGACGCTGCACAAACCAATTAAACTTCGATCGCTCTGAAAGCTAGCAGCCAATGCCGCATAACCGACTCCTACAGGGCGAGGGCGAAAGATATCCAGGGCGATCGTTTGCGGCCGATACTGTGCTAAATTTGCCACTGCTTGGGCGATCGTCCCATCCGGCAGCGGAAAGCCGTATTTTTCGATATCCGTTTCCGTTGCTTCCACCAGCAACAAACGCGAATCCGAGCTTTCGGCGGGACGCAGGCGCATCAATTGGTCAAAAGCTTGCAATTCCCATATTTGCAGCCAGCCCAGCGATCGCATTCCCGTGACAGAAACAGCACTAATTGCGATCGCCAACAACCCGATTTGTAAGCGCCGCCTCCAAGGAAAAGGTGCTGGTTTATTTGCCAACTCTTGCCAAGTCGGCGGATTGGCAGCAGGATTTTGACAAATTACCGGCAGCCAATCCGCAGCGGGAATTTCTGACTCGCATTCTGCCAATCTTTGCCTCGCGAGGCGCACTGACACATACAAAGATTCCCCGCTGCAAAAAGAGGCGAGAAAATACTTTAAAAAATCTTGGGCAACTCGATCGCATACAGGTTCTCGCATTACGATCGTTTGCGGGATGCCCAAATCTTCAAACTGCCGCGCTATGCCCAATCCATCGCAAGAATTCAAAATAGCCAACTGCAAGCCACGGTTAACCGCTAGCTTGAAGCCTTGTTTCAGCTCTTCTACTGTTAAACTCTCGGTTTTATTGATATAAAATTTTCCCGATCGCCCGGATGCGTCGCTGTCACTGTGTCCGGCAAAAAATAAGATATCCCAGTTGTTTTCCCAAAGTTCTTGACAGATTTTTCTGCGATTTGGTTCGACCAAAAAAGTAACTTCTGCTGATGGCAATCCTTCCAGAAGTTTGCAGTCTTGTTCAATATTAATATTTTCACTGTTACCCAATATTGCTAAAATCTTTACGCGATTTGCAGGGTATTTTTCCAAATCCGCAGATCCCCCCCAGCCCCCCTTAAAAAGGGGGGAGAATTCACTCAAAGTCCCCCTTCTTAAGGGGGATTTAGGGGGATCTGAAATCGGAGATCCCCCCCAGCCCCCCTTAAAAAGGGGGGAGAATTCACTCAAAGTCCCCCTTCTTAAGGGGGATTTAGGGGGATCTGAAATCGGTATTTTTTTATAAGCTGTGGCGCTCAAAGCAATTTCGGCTTTCGGATAGCCATTGAAAATATCCCAACAGTACCACGGTAAACGCCGCAAAACGATATCGTCTGTTTTGATTAAAAATCGAACTGTATCCGACGGGTTTAATTGTACGAGTAATGTGTCTTTGAGTTTACGAAACGGTTCAGAGTCAAGCCAGCTATTAATTTGCAGGCTTAATTGTTCCGCCAACTCGCGACACTTGGACAACTGTGCTGTACGAGATTCGCTAATGGTAATTGCGATCGGCTTAATGCGGAAATCTCCCAAACTGCGGTAGACTGACTGCCAGCGATCGTAGTTGTCAGCTATTTCTAGTTTTGGAGGCAGGAAACCTTGGATTTCTACTGTGGCCCGTTCTCCTTCCGGGCCGATTTCCAGAGTAGCTCGCACGCCTTTTGTCAAGTTATCATCTAGCTTTAAGACAACTAATTTTTCCATGGTTGACACTCTCAGGTTTTTGATACACTGAGATTTTTGATTCCCCAAGCCAACTTCCTGGTAAAGGTTCAATTTTAATGCTGAACAGCTTATAACCAGCGGGCCGATTTAAGCGACAAAATTCTCTGCAATACAGACTTCTTTCAGTTTTACCACAACGCTGAAACATTCTCCGCGATCGGCAGCAAATTCCAGTGTCATGCAGCCGTTGTCTTTTTTGACGGCACAAGCTTCCATGACAGTCGTTCCTTCGCCGTCGATGAGTTTCAGAGTCAGGTTGAGCGGCAAGCTGTCTGCCCCGGCGATCGGATGCACTTGTACTTTAATATTAATATCAGTATCAGTCGTTGGTGCGATCGCCACCAGCAAAGCTACAGATTCGGCGGGTACTCCTACACCCCTATCTAAATTAGGTTTTCCCCGAAAATAGTTGAGGGTTGTTGATACTGGTTCCGAGATATCTGGTGTCAGATGGATCGTCTTAGCCCGCACGACTGCGCTACCGTAACGAAAAGCTAAACTAGGTTCTGGCGGCGCTAAAACTTCTGCTACAGACTGCCAACTGGCCTCGAAAATATTGTGCAGCCACTGACTGAGTTGTACAGCTTTTTTGCTGCGTTTCAGACTATCCAAATGTAGCAGCAATTTTTCAAAACTTTGTAATTTGTCGATCGCCAACTCGCCAGCACTTGCAGTTGCCATAAATCCCAGCAAAGTAGCTTCTTGCCGCTGTGTATCGATTTCAACTGCGACTAAACCAATGCGATCGTCCGGTATTTCCAGCGGAATGTCACAAAACTTGCCAGACTTCACAGGGCGGCATTCCAAATAGCCAAATTGAGTTAATTTCAAATCTGCTGCATCGGTGTAAAGGCGCATCGCAGGGTTCCAACTGTCGCTGGCTTTCAAATCTGTAGGAATATCCATCATTTCCATGTAATCTTTCACTGCACATACAGCTAAAGTGTTGAAATAAACTTGGTCTCTTTTTTCTGCTGTGCTCAATCCTTTAATATTTGAAAATTTCTCTGCCAGCCGCAGCGCTGCGGTGGTAATGGGCAGTGGAATAGATGATTGCCTGATATTGTTAAGGTTGCCATTCATCGGGATTCTCCTCTGTGAACTATAGTTTTAGGATGAAAATTCAAAAACATACTTTTCTCTAGCCTTCCTCAGGTAATTCAGTTACAGATATAGCCGAGTCTCAGAAAGATGAGGTACCCGACGTGCATAGGGCATAGGGCATGGGGCATAGGGCATGGGGCATAGGGCATGGTGCATACCTCACTTTTTTGAGAACCGCTATAGCAACTATTAGAAATTACCAATTACCCAATAGTAAGGGTTGTTACTCCCCGTATTTCTAGGCTTTTTGAAGAGCGACATTTTACTTTTAGTCTAACAAACATCGCTATTAACTATCAACTATCAACTGTCAACTGTCAACTATCAACTATCAACCGTCAACTGTCAACCGTCAACTGTCAACTGTCAACTGTCAACTGTTATTCCAGATATCCTTGCTTTTTGGCAAAATTTCGCAAGCGGGGCAAACATTCTCTTTTATAAAAGTTGGGCGCAGTTGACGGTGGCAAGTTAAATTCAAGACCAATCTTTTCCCAGCAAGTCTCCGGAGGAAGACGTTTCAAAATTAAGATTTGGCAAGTGACATCGGGACGTTTTTTGATGTGAACGCTTTTTAACTCTCCCTCGGGATCTGCCAGCACCCATTTTTTAGTCTCTTCTAGGATAACTAGCGGACTGTCAGAATGAGTCGGCGGATTTTCGACATTATAAATAATGTTAATTGCTTCTGAATCTTCGGAAATTGACGGCGAAATAACTCTATTTTGGTGTTCTATTTGTGAGATTGAGAAGTCTTTCAGCCGCATCTTGAGATATTTGTCTAGCCAAGTAATGACGCTGCCCAGATTCGGATCGTAAGGTTTGTTTGTGGTATTGTCTTTGCAAACACAAACATTGCGACAAAAATACACCCAAGTTTGCTGCAAAGCATCGTTATAATGAGGCGTCGCTTCTTGCCAAAGTTTGCCAGATTTCACAATCAGCCTCACTATCTCGCTGAGTTTTTGCCGCCGCATCAAGCTTTTGGGCGGATGCGAACAAGCTTCAGCAACTAGCTGTTGCAGTTGTTGGCTTAAATTGTTTTTTTCATCCTTGGTTTCGGACATCGGCGAGGGCCTCCTGAAGAGTCTCTGGATGAATGCTAGACACGGCATTTGCGGGTTGAGTTTCCACAATAGAATCGCTGAGTTGATGTTTGGTAGCCAAACAAGTGTTGTCTGATAATCAGTTATCAGCATCCTGCGAGAAATTTTCGCGAAAATTCCACAAAAATTTTTGAAATATTTAGTTGACAAATGCCATCGAATAAGGTAAGTGTCGATTTTTGAGGCTGTGCCGCGTATGCGTCCTTTGTCTTCTCTGCGTTTGTGGGCAACAGCCCCGAATTCTGCTAGTCGAAAGCGCGATCGCCCTTTTATGTCTAACGAGCGACTTGCTTATTTGCTGAGAAATCATATACTTTGTCAAGTTAAGAAAATATTTTTTGATTGATCCAGGAGTAAGCAAAAAAAATGTACATCGTACAAATTGCCTCAGAGTGCGCCCCCGTCATCAAAGCAGGGGGTTTGGGCGACGTAGTTTATGGGTTGAGTCGGGAGTTGCAGAATTCCGGTAACGCCGTCGAGATTATTCTGCCCAAGTATGACTGCATGAGGTACGACCACATTTGGGGGCTGCACGATGCCTATCGGGATTTGGCGGTGCCCTGGTACGGCGGCGAAATCCTTTGCGATGTGTACTGCGGCTGGGTGCACGGGGTGTTGTGTTTTTTCATCGAACCTCGATCGCAAGATAACTTTTTTAACCGCGGCTGTTATTACGGTTGCAACGATGACAATATGCGGTTTGCATTTTTTAGCAAAGCTGCTTTAGAATTTTTGCTCAGAAGCAACAAGCGCCCGGATGTGATTCACTGTCACGACTGGCAAACTGGCTTGATTCCAGTCATGCTGTTTGAAATTTACAAATACAATTGGATGGAAAATCAGCGAGTCTGCTATACCATTCACAATTTCAAACATCAAGGTATGGGCGGAAGCGAGGTGTTGCAAGCAACGGGTTTGAATCGAGATGATTATTATTTTCAGTACGATCGCCTGCAAGATAATTTTAACCCCTTTGCCATCAATTTTATGAAAGGTGGCATTGTGTACTCGAACTTTGTGACGACGGTTTCGCCGCACCACGCTTGGGAAGCTCATGTCGGCGAGTTCGGCTACGGTTTGGGCCACACTTTGCATTTATATCAAGACAAATTTCGCGGGGTGCTCAACGGCATCGATTATGACGTGTGGAATCCCGAGAGCGATCGCTATATTCCGCAACACTACACTGCGGATGATTTGGCAGGAAAAGCCGAAACTAAAACAGCTTTGCGCGATCGGCTGTTAATGCGCGATGCTGACAAGCCTCTGATTACCTTTATCGGTCGTTTGGACGACCAAAAAGGCGTTCACCTAGTCCACCATGCAATTTATTACTGTCTGAGCAAAGGCGCGCAATTCGTACTTTTGGGTTCGGCGACGGAAGCGGGAATTAACGCGCATTTTCAGCACGAAAAATGGGTTTTAAATGACAATCCTGACTGCCATTTAGAACTTGGTTTTAATGAGGAACTGTCGCACTTAATTTACGCGGGTGCGGATATGATTGTGGTGCCGAGCAATTACGAACCCTGCGGGCTGACTCAGATGATCGGGTTGCGGTACGGTACGGTGCCTGTGGTGCGGGGCGTGGGCGGTTTGGTGAATACGGTGTTCGATCGCGATTACGACACCAACCACTTACCGGAAGAGCGCAACGGCTACGTATTTCACCAAACGGACTACTGCGCTTTAGAGTCGGCGCTCGATCGGGCGATCGGATTGTGGTATGACTACCATGATGACTTTGAAAAACTCATGATTCAAGGGATGAATTGCGATAATTCGTGGAAATATCCAGCTAAAGACTATGTGGAAATTTACGAACTAATTCGACACAAATAAGTTAGTCAGTAGTCATTAGTCATTAGTCATTGGTCATTGGTAATTAGTCATTGGGAGAGCATCTCACTTTTGCAAAAAAGCAATTTCTTTACAGTGCGAGCGTCCCCGCTCGCGATCTATAATCGCTCGCGGGGACGCTCGCACTATAAAATCAAAACATCAAAACTGAGATGCTCCCGTCATTGGTCATTGGTCATTGGTCATTGGTCAGTAGTCAGTAGTCATTGGTCATGGGTAATTGGTAATTGGTCAACTGCCAACTGCCAACTGCCAACTGCCAACTGCCAACTGCCAACTGTCAACTGTCAACTGTCAACTGTCAACTGTCAACAGAGATAATGTTTTGGGTGAAAAGGCGGGGGCGGAAAGTACGAATGTAGCTTGTAGGGTTTTCTTGCCTGTCGGTGCGAAGTGCGATCGCACAAGATAGAAGTATAGAAATTAAACGGCTGGTGTTCGCCCGCCCTACACAAAATGAACTCACAACAACTAGAACAACAAGTAACAATCCTCCAAGACGAAACAGCCGCCTCCGGAAATTCAGCCAACCCAACAGTTGAAACTCCTTTATTCACCTCAGAGTTCGTAACAGAGGAAAAAGTTAGAGTGGAAGAATTTAAGATTAGCGCCGACAGTTTAATTGGTAAAGTCAAAGAATTAATTGAGCAAGGAAAACTCCGCCGCCTCGTGATCAAAAACTCAGAAGGGCGGATTTTAGCAGACATTCCGCTGATGGCGGGATTGGTAGGTGGCGTTGCAGGGAGTGTAGTCTTTCCAATTGCTGCTGTATTGGCAACAGTTGGGGCAGTTGTCGCTCATTTGACTGTGGTTATCGAGCGAAAAGAGTAATAGGTACGTAGTTGCGCTTCAGCGCTCTTAGGATCGGAAATTAAATAATTTACACAAATTTGTGGGATGGGCTCGGGTGGCCCATCCCACGAACCATCAAACTGTAAGTTATAGCGATTCTCAAAAAGATTTGCGGACGTTGTTGGGCTTGGGCCCTCTTAGTGGAACTGGTTATGTAACCTGTCAATCGTACCTCATCTTTTTGATAAAGGCTATATTTAATTCTCAGTCCTTACATATATAATAAGAAAGAGCGCTGAAGCGCAACTACATACCAGAGTTATAAAAGGTACGTAGTTGCGCTTTAAAAGAGCGCTGAAGCGCAACTACATACGAATGCACCCGTAATTTTTATTATTATTTTTGAGAATATTTGGTTTCCGGGAATTATCTTGCATCCGGTTATATTAAACCTGTTTATTCTCGTCTTGCGTAGATCGGAAAGTTCATTCAGTCGGGAATATAATTCCCAGAATTATTGTTGGCTCGGCACGAGTTGTATTTGTGTTAGAGTACAAATTCTAGTTGTGCGATCGCGCGATTTCTCGCATCTTCGATGCAGTCGATCGCACTTTTGGCAAAAACTTGGCTTTTGGCAACAAATCGGCGATCGTTCAAATGGTCGTAAGCTTCCCAATTACCGCTAACTTCGCGATCGTGCCACAGAAACCAGCCGCGGTAGATTTCCCCGCTATCAATATCATCGCACAGCACCAGCCAATCATCACCCGTGAGAGCGCTGTTATCTAAGGCTACCAATTCAACCCACGCTAATGCAGTGCAGGCATCGATCGCATCAGCATCAACGGAGTTAGATTCTGTAGTGGTAGATTGTGGCGAGCAAAGTGTAGACTTCATAAATTCTCCTGAATGAAATAAATGGATTTATGCTATTTATGCAACTGATGGGGGACAGGAATTGGAAAAATGGTATTCTGATGAATTTGCGGTTGGTCAAATTTACCAGCGGCCGATGCTTCTGTTAAATTATTAAGTGTATTAATTGTCACAATTGAAGCAGTTCCTAAGGCGGCCATTGCCAATCGGTGTAGAATTTTGTTCATGGTGATGCTCCTGGGTTTTCCTTGATGTATCTACTCTAAAAAAAATCAGTGGTTGCTCGCAGGGGAGATTGGGGAGTTAAGATTTTTTTTTCTTTTCAAATATATTCACAGGTTGAAGCCGTTATCAGGACAGAGTTTGAGAAAGTCGATCGCCTAAAAACCCTCTACAAGTAAAATTCCTTAAATTCCGGCGGGCTGACTATCTCCCTTAAAATCGCTTAAAATAGGAACTTAAGGCGTTAAAGTTCCTAGATTCCTTCCCATTTCAGTGCAACAGAAGTGCTCAAGTCAAAACGCGATCGCGGTCGAATTCTCACAGCCCCTGGCTTAAAGAAACTTAATGAGGCGCTCCAAGAATGGTCTGACCGATATAACATTAGAGGTACTCTGACGGAAATCGAGGCCGAGTCGGGCGTTGGCGCGGATACTGTCAGCAAAATTAAGCAGGGTAGAGAAGGTGCGGATCTCAGCAAACTGCGACAGTTGTTCGCGGCGTTTGAGTTGACTCTGACAAATGGCGACCATCGATCGGCTAAACTAGACGATGCCGAAGATGTCGCTGAGTCGGACAATTTGCCCGCGGCAAGGGAAACAGCCCGCAGCAACAGAAGTGTTAAAGTATTTGTGAGTTATCGCAGCGCCGAACCCGATCGCGAATTGGGAAAACAGTTAGAAACGGCCTTAAGTGCGATCGGTCATACAGTCTTCACAGCCGAAAATAACATTAGATTGGGAGATAATTGGTTCGATCGCATAAACTACTTCCTCAAAGAATGCGATTATTTGCTATTGCTATTGCCGCCAACAGTCAGCCAAAGCGAACTGCTAACATATCAAGTCCAGCAAGCCAAAGAACTGCAAGACTCTCGCCCTGACAAGAAACCAATAATTTTACCGATTCGCGTCGGTTTTCCCTTAAACGTGCCTCTAAACCACGATTTGCGGGGCTATCTGTACCGAATCGAACAGAGGGAATGGCAAAAGGACGGCGACACTCCAATTCTGATCGAAGAAGTGTTGAAATTGCTAGCAGAAACTCCCGCACCAGTCAAAGAACAACCGGAAGATTTAACACCAAACCAAGTATTAGAAATTAGCAGCGACGAAATACCTCTACCCAGCGCCGAACCGGAATTACCCGGAGGACAAGTCGATGTCGCTTCTCAATTTTATGTAGAACGCCCGCCCATCGAAGAACGTTGCTATCAAACTATTTTGCAGCCCAGCGCGTTAATTAGAATTAAAGCGCCGAGACAAATGGGCAAAACATCCTTGATGGCAAGAATTTTGCATCACGGAACCCGTCAAGGTTATTGTACAGTGCCACTAACTTTTCAGTTAGTAGATAAAAGTGTATTCGCCAACTTAGATAAATTCTTAAAATGGTTTTGCGCTTACGTCGGACGCGAATTGCACTTAGCCAATCAACTAGACGATTATTGGGACGATATTTTTGGCAGCAAAGTCAACTGCAAAGATTACTTTGAGAAATACATCTTACCCCAAATCGATAGTCCTCTAATTTTAGGATTAGACGAGATCGATCGCGTTTTCCAATATCCCGACATAGCCGAAGACTTTTTAGGACTGCTGCGGGCGTGGCACGAAGAATCGAAGCGGCGGGATATCTGGAAAAAACTGCGATTAATCGTAGTACATTCCACCGAAGTTTACATCCCGATGAACATCAATCAATCGCCCTTCAACGTCGGCTTACCCGTAGACTTGCCCGAATTCAACGCTGGGCAAATCCAAGACTTAGCAGCGCGGCACAATTTAAGTTGGTCAGATGCCGAAGTTGAGCAACTTACGGCAATAGTCGGCGGTCATCCGTATTTAGTACGAGTTGCACTATATCACATTTCGCGAGGTGATTTGACTATTGATGAATTAAAAGAAAGTGCGATCGCCGATGCGGGAATTTACAGCGATCACTTGCGCCGCCAACTGTGGAATTTAGAAGAATATCCAGAGTTAGCTGCGGGGATGAGAGAGATTGCGGCGGCGGATTCTGGGGTGCAATTAAAGGCGATTCAGGCGTTCAAGTTGGACAGTTTGGGGTTGGTAAAGTTGCAGGGAAACGAGTGCGTGCCGAGGTGCGAGTTGTACCGGCAATATTTCCGATCGCACTTGAGCGCGATCGGGTAAAATATTGAGCGATTAGGTATCATATAATTCCAGATATTGTAGGGGCGGGTTCACCAACAATAATTGCCTAAAACTAACAATCTCATAAACCCGCCCCCACCAAACGAAAAATCACAATATTGTAGGGGCGGGTTCACCAACAATAATTGCCTAAAACCGACAATCTCATAAACCCGCCCCCACCCAACGAAAAATCACAATATTGTAGGGGCGGGTTCACCAACAATAATTGCCTAAAACCGACAATCTCATAAACCCGCCCCCACCAAACGACAAATCAAAATCTACCTCTTTTTAGATTAAAACAGCCCATGAACGATATTTTTTTGATAACTTCCGATAATTGGCTAGATTGGATAACCGTGTTTGGTTATCTAGGCCTTACTGCTTTCATTATCTGGCGCATTTTGGCTACAAATTAGATATATTATGAAATAATATCAATTCCGTTTGTATCGGAATGATATCAACGGAGAAGACGGAGGAGACGGCAGTGCCGTGTCCCTACAATTCATCACGTAGGGACACGGCACTGCCGTCTCCTCTATATGATAAGGAGTTTTAACTTGTAGGGTGCGTCAGACAAAGTTTTAGGGCGATTTTTCAAAGTTTAGGATAGTAGAGCACCTTACTAATTAAATGATGCAAGTAGGAGGATTATAAAATGATTGACGAGCAATCGTGGGAAGAAATAAAAGAGTCTCTCAAAGTTGGAACTAAATTGAAAGGAGTAGTCACCAAGCATTGGCCTTTTGGGATATTTATTACCCTGCCAGGAATAAAATTTATGGGTCTTGTTGAACTCGATAATTTCAAAGATGAAGGCTTTATGACACGCGATGAATATCCAGCAGTTGGTTCATCAGTTGATGTAGTCGTGCGGGCATTCAAGGAAACGGGACAACAAATTTGGTTAGGGATGAAGCCCAGCCAGTTGAATAAGTCGAAATAATTGAGAGTTATAAATTGAAATAACTAAATCTATTCTTGCTCTCTCAACTTTCGCAAAATCGGAATTTGTTCCAACTGTTCCGATCGCAAACTATCCCAGTTTAACCCAGTTGGACGCGGATAACTCGTATTAGTCTCAATTACCTCCTGGGCAGTCACAATCCAATTCAGCGCCCAATCGTGAGGCTGCATCGGCAAACGCGAATCTTCTACAATTTGCAAAGGATGCACTGTAGTCACAATCGGCGTATCGATTTCTACTAACCCGAATTCTGTCAACATCGCCAATTCTAAATCAGCAAATCCTGCACCTTTGCCGGTTCTTCCCCCGTTGCGCGCCACCGCTACGCAGCCGACTATTGCTAAATCGATCGGCTCCATTTCTTCAAAGCTTACCAATTTTCCGCAACTGAGGGCTTTACGGGCGATCCTCTTCGAGGGCTTCGCTAACGCACTTTCGGCTAGTGGCATATTGTGCTTGTGCAAATCTTCTGCCGTTAACTCGACAAAACAGCGATCGTCTGTCAAGCGCGGTACTGCCATATACAAGCGTTTTCCGTCTTGCAAAGCCCGCATCCGCACCGGAATTTGTGGCGAATCTGGATTGCACTTAATCGTTTTTGCCTGTTGCCAAATTGGTAAACTCGCCAATTTTTCAGCCGCCAACTCGGCGCCGACAAAATTGGGAATATGACCAAACGGATCGCCAACAGATGCGGCTTGATCTTTCAGCAAAGACCAAATTTCAGTTCTTAACTTGTCTTTGTCGCGGTGATATCCAATCCAATCTGTTTTCATGCTATATTATGGTACAATATATCATCCAAAATTTTACTTGAATTCTTCAGTCTCGCGTTGCGCGGACTTTGTTTGTGTAGTAGCGGTTTTAACCGCCGAATGAATTATATGAATTTTACCGCAAAACCCAGTTACTATCAAGTCGGCGGCAGTCTCACCAATAACGCTCCGAATTATGTGAAGCGCCAAGCAGATGACGACTTTTATAACGGATTGAAGGCGGGGGAATTTTGCTATGTTTTGAATTCGCGCCAAATGGGCAAATCTAGCTTGCAGGTGCGGACAATTCAGCGGCTGAGAAATGAGGGAATTGCTTGTGCTGCGATCGACATTTCGGAAATTGGCAACCGCGGCGTGACTCCCGAACAGTGGTATGCTGGGTTGCTACGCATTCTCGAAAATAACTTTAATCTGTCGGATATTGTCAACGTGCGGACTTGGTGGCGCGATCGCAATTTTTTAACTCCGGTGCAAAGATTGAGCGAATTCATCGAAACCGTGCTGTTAGCCAATATTTCCACCAATATTGTCATTTTTATCGACGAAATCGACAGCATTCTCGCCCTGGATTTTCCCGCCGATGATTTCCTAGCCCTAATTCGATCGTGCTATAACAAGCGCGCCAATAACTCAGAGTTCGATCGCCTAACCTGGGCACTCTTGGGCGTAGCATCGCCGACGGATTTGTGCCGCGACAAGAATCTTGCCAGCAACACGCCTTTTAATATCGGTAGGGCGATCGAATTAACTGGTTTTGATGAAACAGAAGCTCAACCGCTAGCAGCCGGGTTGGCAGAGCTGACAGATCGCTCTGCTGAAGTGTTGAGAGAGGTTTTGTATTGGACGGGCGGGCAACCGTTTTTGAGTCAAAAGCTGTGCAAACTTTTATTTGAAAATTCTGCATTAATCCAAAATCCCAAAGAGTGGGTTGAGGAAGTGGTACGGTTGAAGATTGTGGAGAATTGGGAATCTCAGGATGTTCCCGAACATTTGTCCACAATTCGCGATCGGCTTTTTCGAGAAAACCAGCGGATTGTCAGAAGACTCGGATTGTATCAGCAAATTTTACAGCAAGTTGAAATCGTCCCCGATGGTAGTGCGGAACAAATGGAATTGCGATTAAGCGGATTAATCGTCAAGCGCCGGGAAAAATTAACTATTTCTAATCCTATTTATCAAGCTGTCTTTAACAAAGACTTAATCGCCAAAAACTTAGAAAAACTCTTACCTTACTCGGAAGCTATCAAAGTCTGGCTGAATTCTAACTCTCAAGATGACTCCCAACTGTTGCGCGGCGAAGATTTGCAATCAGCATTAGTTTGGGCGGCAGACAAAAGTTTGAGAAACGAAGACTTTCAATTTTTGACAGCCAGCCAAAAACTGATTTTGAGCGACCAAAATCAACTGCTGCTGGCAGCTAAACTAGAAACCCAAAAAGCGACGCGCGATGCCGAAACAGCTTTGAGTGAAGCTGGCGCAGCCAAGCAAAAAGCCCAACAGTGGATCGGCATCGGTTCAGCGGTACTGGCCGGATCGTTGATTGGGGCGATCGGCTTTTCAACTCTCGCTTACCAGCGGTTTAAACTAGCACAAGCAAGTATTGAAATCGAACAAAATGGCAGCGATGCTTTACTGTTGGCAGTATCTCAAAAAAACGAGAGCAGCGAAGCTTTATCGGAAGCTTTGCTAAGGGCGATCGCCTCTGGTAAAAAATTAAGAACCTTAGTTGAAAACAAACAACATCTCGAACAATATCCGGCAACTAGACCGCTGTTAGCCTTACAAGTTATTCTCGACGAAATTAGCAAAAAACAGCAGATTAAAGCACCATCACTTCCACCAAGAAAGATGAATTGGCAAGCTCATACAGGTGCTGTTACCAGCATCTGTTTCAGCCCTGACGGTAAAATTTTGGCAACCGCAGGAATAGACGATAGAGTAAGAATTTGGAACTTTTACGGGCAGAAAATTGCTGAATGGAAAGCTTTACAGCAGTCAGTGAATATGGTAAGCTTTAGCCCAGATGGTAAATTTTTAGCAACTGCCGGAAGCGATAGCACAGTTAAGTTCTGGAATTTGTCAGGAAAAAATATTTCTCAGTTGAAAGGAATTGAAGGCTCTGTTAACAGTATTAGTTTTAGTCCGAAAGAAAAGTTATTTGCGGCAGCAGGAATCGATAGCAGTTCGGCAATTTGGAACTTGTCAAAACCATCAAAATTAATCTCATCTAGCGTGAAGCTTCCCGGTCACAATGGTTTAGTGAGAAGCGTTAATTTTAGCCCCAGCGGCGATTTTTTGACGACTTTAGACGGCAAATCTACAGTGCGAGTTTGGGATTTGTCGGGACAACTGGAAAAAACGCTGCCGGTGCAGGCAATTGGGATTAGTTTCAGTCCAGATCGACAGCAGTATCGCTTTGCTACAGTAACATTAAATGGCAAAGTCGGACTGTGGAATCTGTCAGCCAAAGAATTAGTTAGTGAATTTGAAACCTTGCATTTAGATGCGAAATTAATTAGTTTTAGTCCCGACGGAGAAAGGCTGGCTACTGTGGGAATTGATAAGACTGTGCGGCTGTGGAATTTAGCGGGGCGCCCGGTTGCTCAATTTACGTTTGAGGAGAATGTTGTTAGTGTCGGTTGGAGTGGAGATGGGAAGCAAATTGCTGTAGCGGGAAGCAATGGTACTGTCTGGTTGAGGCAGGTTGAAGGGTTGGAAGAATTGCTGAAGCAAAGCTGCGATTTTCTCAGCAGCAAACCGGAGTATTTGAGAAGGGTTTCCACTATCTGCAAGTAGTAATAAAACATGGAAATACGCACGCGGTAATGTCGTTTCCCTATCCATGGACTTTTTTGACCTGGGTTTGTAGGGAGCATCTCATTTTTGCAAAAAGCATTTTTTCTTTCAGTGCGAGCGGGGACAGCACTACAAATGCAAAACTGAGATGCTCCTGGTTTGTAGGGTGTGTTTGGTGCGTCGCTATGAGATTGTCACTCTTTTTTGGGGATAAGCAATGGCGACGCACCCTACAAATACTGTCAACTGTCAACTGTCAACTGTCAACTGTCAACTGTCAACTGTCAACTGTCAACTGTTTAATTTACCTTAACAGGCGAAACACTTACATTAGGATTTTTAACTCTTCTTAAAAGTTCTTGTCTGGCTTGTTCGGGATTTTGCCCTTTTGGGACTTGATATAATAATCTACAGGAACCGTCTTGAGGATTAGCTGCACAAATAATTAGTTGACCGCTGGAAGATGCACCTGCTGTGACAATATTGTCCCAGCTTCCTTGGGGTTGCGAGTTGTTGAGAATTCCCGAGACTCGGGTGCAGCGAGTAATGGCGTCTTCTCCTGATTCATTGAAATAGTTATCAGCTACCCATAGAATAACGGGAATATTTTTGCCTTGTTGGACAGCAATTGTGGCCGGGCGGCCACCAGCAGCGCCACAGAAAAATGACGGAGTTTGGGCAAAAGCCTGACTGTTTGCTAAAATCGGAGCTGCAAGGGCAATAATTGACACACTAAAAGCTGACTTTAAAAGCCGAAATTTCATGGGCGGTAATAAGCTTTTTCATTTATGGTTACTAATACTCTAAAAAGTTAGACTTCTGCTTGCCGGGAAGATTAGGCATTTAGGGAAAAAAATAAAATTTATTCTGTAAAGTTTTGCCGTTAGCGAAGCCCGCCCCCTACGGGGGCTACGCCAACGGAGACGATCGCCCATACTGCCATTATTCAGACCAAAACCCACGGAAAATCCCTGGCTGACAAACGCTGTGGCACAAAATAGGTGCAGCCGCAGGGGATCAGGCGCGAAGGTATAGGGTAAAGGTAAGGTTTTTAGCCGTTTTTTGTTGAGCCTTGCCCTTCCTGAGTCCGCCCCCCCCTAAACTGAAACCTGTGTTAGCATCAATAAAAATCTTCTCTTTAATAATCAACAATGGGCAATGTTCTGGTGCTGAATGCCTCCTACGAACCGCTCAACATCACCAATTGGCGAAGAGCGGTAGTTTTGTTGCTGAAAGGAAAAGCAGAACAGGTAGAACATAACGGGAAATTTATTGCGCCAAACTTCCCGCTACCAACTGTGATTCGACTGCGGCATTACGTCCGAGTTCCCTATAAGGATATTCCGCTTACCCGCCGGAACATCTTGCACCGGGACGCCCACTCTTGTCAATACTGTGGCTATACCGGGGACGATTTGACCCTGGATCACGTGATTCCTCGATCGCGCGGGGGAGGCGAAAGTTGGGAAAACCTCGCTACGGCGTGCGTGCGCTGCAATGTCAATAAAGGCAGTCGCACCCCGAAAGAAGCGGGAATGCTGCTGCGCTATCCGCCCAGGAAACCTCACAGCGGTCTTTATTTTGAAGTGACTAGACACGTTAAGAGTGGTATGCACCAAGAATGGCAAAAATATGTAATCGGCCTTTGAAACCCCCTGTCGCAAGAAAGCGCGGGGGTTTTTTGCGGAAGTTTTGAGTTGTAGGCGTGGGGCCATGAGTGCGCCGGGCCAATAGTTTTGAGTTGAAAAGTTAAATAGTTAAAGACTCTTAACTCCGGTTTCTCTTCGGAAATATTCGGTTTGACAGCGCGGTATCTACAAAGAAACCGGGTTTAATTGCTTTTGGCGCGCAAATACTGAAAAAATTAGATTGTGTATTTTTAACAATGAAAGACCACCAGCCTACCAATTCAGATGAAGTATCTGACAACCACGAAGCTGAGGTTGTACCATCCGCGAGTGTACCTGGGAAACGGCGCAGCAAAGCCGAAGTTGCTTCGGAAGACGATCGCGCCAGTCTCCGCGGAGAATTACTCGATCGCAAAGTTGAGCAATTGCGCCAAATGTTCGATCGGCACAGAGGCGATCGCCAGTTAATATTATTGCAAGATTTTCCCGACCCTGACGCACTTTCGAGCGCTTGGGCTTACAAATTAATCGCCGAACAGTACGATATTCAATGCGAGATTATCTACGCCGGCGCCCTCAGCCACCAAGAAAATATTGCCTTAGTTAAATTGACCGGGTTACCGTTGCAGCGGTGGACGCTGGAAACGACAAAAACGAAGGATTTGTCGGCGTATCAGGGTTGCGTTTTCATCGACAACCAAGGCACGACTTGTAACTTAACCGAGTTTATTTTAGGGGCGGGAGTTGCGATCGCAGCAGTAATCGACCACCACAGTTTGCAGGGGGAAATGAACGCAGAATTTACCGATTTGCGTCCGGATATCCGCGCTACAGCCACGATTTTTACCGAGTATTTGCAGGCTGGAATGGTGGCTTTTGACGGTAGTGTCAGCCAGCACGTCAAGTGTGCTACGGCTTTGATGCACGGTTTGCGATCGGATACCAATGCCCTCAGACAAGCACAGGAGGAGGAATTCTTAGCTGCGGCTTATTTGAGCCGATTTTATGACCCGCAGTTGCTGAATGCGGTGTTACAGTCGTCTCGTTCTAAATGGGTGATGGATGCGATCGAGCGATCGCTCAAACACCGCATCGTCCAGAACAATTTCTCGATCGCGGGCATCGGCTACCTCCGCTATGACGATCGGGATTCCATTCCCCAAGCAGCGGACTTTTTAGTAACAGAAGAGAACGTACATACAGCCGTTGTCTACGCAATTGTGCACGACAAAGACGAAGAAATCGAAGTAGTAATCGGATCGCTGCGAACGAATAAACTGACTCTAGACCCCGACGAATTTATTAAAGAAGCCTTCGGTCAAGATGCTCAAGGACGCTTTTTTGGCGGTGGAAGAAGTCAAGCGGGCGGTTTTGAAATTCCGGTAGGATTTCTTTCGGGTGGAAATGAGAATAGCGATTATGCAAGGCACAAATGGGAAGTATTCGATTCTCAAATTAAGCAAAAATTAATGAGTTTAATTAGTCCTACCGATAATCCAGTTTACGATCGTTAAAGTTTGTATAGCCTTTCTCTCCAAGAGTAAGGTACGTTGTTGGGAAGAGAGCCCTCTTGTGGTGATGGTACACTCAACTTGCGGACGCACCAAAAACTCCAATAAAAGTCATACTTCGTCTTTTTGAGAAGGTACGTTGTTGGGAAGAGAGCCCTCTTTTGGTGATTGTATACTCAACTTGCCGACGCACCAAAAACTCCAATAAAAGTCATACTTCGTCTTTTGGAGAAGGTACGTTGTTGGGAAGAGAGCCCTCTTTTGGTGATTGTATACTCAGCTCGCCGATGCACCAAAAACTCCAATAAAAGTCATACTTCGTCTTTTTGAGAAGGTACGTTGTTGGGAAGAGAGCCCTCTTTTGGTGATGATATAGCCTTTCTCAAAAAGATGAGGTATAACTGACAACTTATATAACCACTAAACTCAGAGGGCTGAAGCCCAACAACATACCTCATCTTTGTGATAACCGCTATACACTCAACTTGCGGACGCACCAAAAACTCCAATAACAATCATACTTCGTCTTTTTGAGAAGGTACGTTGTTGGGAAGAGAGCCCTCTTGTGGTGATGGTACACTCAACTTGCGGACGCACCAAAAACTCCAATAACAATCATACTTCGTCTTTTTGAGAAAGATGAAGTATATCTAATCCTGGGTAATTGGTAATTGCTGTTGATAGTTCCTATAAACTTTCTGAGATTTGTGGAAGTAAAGACGATCTCCGGGCGTGTGTGCGATCGCAATCATATCGTCGTACCATAATTTGTGATACGCGATCTTTATGAGAACCGTTATAGGATAAGCCAGAAAAAAAGGGGGTTGCCATAGATTTTTGGCGGCCTCTCATATTTTGCCAGAGAAATTATCTCTTGGTTACTAAATTTAGCGTCAATATCGACTAAATGAATAAATAGTTATATACGATATATAGCCTTTCTCAAAAAGGTGGGGTATGACTGACAACTTATAGAACCGCTTAAACGTATAGGGCTCTCTTCCCAACAACGTCCGCGAATATGAGAGCTAGATCCGCTATAGGTTTTACTAACTTCCGCAGCCACGAAGGCAAAGACAGAATTTGGATCAAAAGTACGATCGCACAGGAGTCGATCGGCTTCTAGATGCAAATAAAGTGGAGTCATCACAGAAATACGTAGGGGAAAACACATAAGTATCCGTAGCAGAAGTAAGAAGAAACAGGCAAGAAGCAATAACCACTAACCAATAAAAACAAACGTTTCAGCAATTAATAAAGTTTTCAGCGTTTTGGCGATCGCTATAAGTATCGAACCATTATTGAAATTTGATGTAAGTAAATCTACTGCCGATAAATGGCTTACGAGTGAAAAAATAGATAAGCATAATGGCCAATGACTTAGCAAGGTAAATCTGACAAAATTGTATCAAAGACAACAATTTGATAATTAAATTAGTAAAAGTTTTAAATCCCATCAGGTTTTAGATAGCTTGCTAACTTAATTTCAAATAGTGCAAAAACCCAAAGGCTTGTAATAAACACATCCTGAAATTCTTGAGTCTTTTGTGGGTACTCTAAAAAATATCTTTGTGTTAAAGGGTAACTAACTTGCGGTAAAACCATTGCAGAATAATGGTTTTACGCAATAGTTGCTCTTTTTGTTTTTTAAATTGCATATATATTATCAATTGATGCAATTCAAAAGTATGTGGAATATACTGAAGGTTCTTACCAAAGAAAGGGGTAGGTTAAATATAAAAAACAATACATCCGCCATCAAAGACAATGAATATTCTTGAGACAAGCGATCAAAATAATGGTTCTAATCTTTCGGAAATTACTGTTGCTAGCTATGTAAATGCCATAAACTTAATTCCACAAGTAAAACCAAAAAAAGAACTACTATTTATAGATGGAAATGTAGATAATTATCAGAGTCTCGCCAGCGGAGCCAGACCGGGAACAGAAGTATTTATCTTAGATTCAGCGCGGGATGGAGTAGAACAAATTAGCGAAATTTTAGCCAGCCGGAGTGATATTAAAAGCGTTCATATTGTTTCTCACGGGGGTTCTGGAAACTTGCAATTGGGTGCAACAAGACTCAACTCTGAGACACTAAATACCTATAGCGAACAGTTGCAACAGTGGGGAAACTCACTTACTTACTACTAATGCCGATATTCTGATTTACGGCTGCGATGTGGCGGCTGGCGAATTAGGCGAAAACTTCGTAAACAAAATAGGTTCTTTAACTGGTGCTGATATTGCAGCTTCAACAGATTTAACTGGCAGCGCACTACTGGGCGGCAACTGGAATTTAGAGAAATTAACAGGAGCGATCGAATCTCCCTTAGCTTTTCAAGCAGATGCGATCGCGGATTATCAGTCCACGCTAGCGGTTGACTGCCAGCCAAACGTTATTTATGCGATCGCCAACGGTAACGTCTTAATTACCAGTGTCAACACCGGAGGCAGTATAACTCCTTCGGTACCCAATACACTGCCTTTCGCTCCCCAAGCAGTGGCCAGAGATCCGCTATCATCAGTCAACCTGCTTTATTACCTGGAACCTACCAATAACGGTCGGATCGGCACCTGGAACCCTACCGACACCAACTCCCGATGCTGACTTAGCAGTCACAAAAACTGACGGGCAGACTACTGCAACACCAGGCACTCTTCTGAGTTATACAGTTACTGTTACAAACAACAGTTCCTGCTACATAAAAGGTATATCCTTTACCGATAACCTTCCTGCTAGCTTGACGGGAGTCACTTGGACTGCTTCGCTTTCAGGTGTAGGTGCTTTCCCGACTGCTGCGGATCGATCGGGTTCGGGCAACAACATCAATACGAAACTGGATCTAGATGCTGGATCGACTGCTACCTATATTGTTACTGGTACTGTTGCTAATAGCGCGATCGACACTACGATTAGCAACACAGCTACGGCAACTCCGCCAGAAGGTATCGTCGATAAGATCGTTAGCAACAACAACAGTGCGACTGACTTAACTGCTGTTGCTGCGAACCAACCTCCTGTTACAGCTAGCCCCAGCACTACAGTCAATCCTGGTAGCACCGTCCCTGTAACCGGATTGGGTGCTACAGATGCTGACGGGACGATCGCATCTTACACCGTCAACACGCTACCGCCAGCAGCCCAAGGCGTCTTATTTCTAGGAGATCCGGCAACAGGTGGAGTGGCAGTCATAGCAGGTCAAACCCTGACTCCGGCTCAAATTAGTCAGTTATTCTTCAAATCGACAGGCACATTCAACGGCGCTAATTTTACTTACAGCGCTACCGATGACAAAGGTGCTACCAGCCCTGCAACCGCGACACTCGGTTTGACAAAAATAACGAAATATGTATTATGTAGGGCGAAGGATGAGGGTGACAGTAGATCGCGATCGCCAACCATTTTTTTGTCCTCATGCGAGAGCCCGGCCAAGGTCTACATCAACATACATACTATGTCGCTTGTGTCAACCTTTAATACTGAACCGACACCCTAGTTGGAGGGGAGGGAAACGACAAAGCTTTCGGAGGAAAAGGCAGCGATTTGGTATATGGCGAGCTCGGTTCCGACACCCTCTACGGTGGCGAAGATGGAGACACCATCGTCGGCGATTACGGCAACCCGATGGCTGATACTTCTAACGAAGGAGACTTAATATTTGGCGATCGAGGTGCGGATTTAATCGCTGGTGGCAATGGCAACGATACCGTATATGGCGGTAAAGGTAACGACAAAGCTTACGGTGGCAAAGACAACGACCTGATCTGGGGCGAAATAGGTTCCGATACTTTGATCGGCGATAGCGGTAACGATATCCTGTACGGCGGTACGACAGATTCGTTGGTGCGAGATACACAAGGACGCGACTTGCTATTTGGTGGTGGTGGCAACGACTTCCTCAACGGAGATGAAGCGAATGACACTATTAGTGGCGGCAAAGACGACGATACCCTACGCGGTGGCAAGGATGATGACATTATTCACGGTGATGCAGGCAATGACTTGATGTTCGGTGATAATGGTAATGATATGCTCTGTGGCAATGATGGCAACGATACGATTCTTGGAGATAACAAAGGTATCTCTGTTGCTGTCGGTGCGATCGGTCAGCAAGATTGTATTGATGGCGGTGCTGGCGATGATTGGATCAACGGTAATGAAGGACAAGATACGCTCGCTGGCGGTGAAGGTAACGATACTTTAATCGGTGGTAAAGATAACGATTTACTCACCGGTGGTATGGGTGATGATTGGTTGATTGGCGATATGGGTGACGATACTCTGATTGGAGGTATTGGCAGCGATCGCTTTGTGTTAAACCCCGGCAGTGGCGCGGATACGATTGTTAATTTTGAGGTTGGTTCGGATAAATTTGTCATCACAGGTGGTTTGAATTTGTCGCAGTTACAAATCAGCCAAAGTGCTAACACTACCTTCCTGAAATTTGCCAGCACTGGGGAAGTCTTGGCGACGGTAATTGGAGCAAATAACTTGATTTCTCAATCAGATTTCCTTCTGGTTTAGATTGCACTCGGGATTTAGGCACGCAGGCTGAATAAGCCGAGTTTTTCAACCGATATCTAAGGTACGTTGTTGCGCTTTAGCGCTCTATTAGTCTAGAATAGAGCGCTAAAGCGCAACTACGTACCTTTAACGTACTTTTGAAGTCAACCTGACGACAGCACAGGATTGTAAGGCAGTTGTACAATGGGGCGAAAATGCGATCGCACCCAATCTCAAAGGAAGTACGTAGGCGTAAGCCGGGGCGTAGCCATCGCACAACTATCAAAAAGGACAGCCAAGCGTGCATCTCTACCTAGTCCGTCACGGCATCGCAGCGGAACCCGAAGAATATGATACAGACGAGGAACGGCCCCTAACTAAAGAGGGCGATCGTAAAACCCGAAAAATCGCTCAGCGGCTGTACGAGCTCGAAATTCAGTTCGATCTGATTCTTTCCAGTCCCCTACTACGCGCCACACAAACCGCCCAAATCCTGCTGTCAGCGGGTCTGAGTTCCAAAATAGAAGAATCCCTCCCCCTCGCACCTTCAGGAGACATCGGGGACTGGCTGAGGTGGTACAAGCAGTGGCAGGAAACAGGGAACCGCAGCTTGGCCCTGGTGGGGCACCAACCAGATTTGGGCAATTGGGCTGAAACTTTGCTTTGGGGGCGATCGCACGACACCCTCATTCTCAAAAAAGCAGGTATCATCGGTTTAATTCTCCCCGAAACAGGTTCCCCAGTCGGCCGCAGCCAAATGTTCTGGCTGACTGGGCCCAAGTTTTTGCTCTGCTAGAAACGGCGAATCGCCCTCTTAAACCCAGATTTTCGGGCGCAGAAAGCGGGTGGGAGGGGCGAAAATATCTAGCGGCGCGATTGATAACTTCGTTGAAAAATCCCGTTTCTGAGCGCCGGAGTGCCTGAGTCGCGATCGAATTATTATTGGTCAAGACGGTGACACGATCTTGCTTTCTGCTAATGTAATTTGATTAGATTCAACTCACACAACACGGTATCGCAATGGTCGTCGGCGAATTCAAACCAGGTTTAGAAGGTGTTCCCGCCACCTTGTCCAGTATTAGTTACGTAGATGGACAAAAAGGGGTGCTGGAATATCGCGGGATTAGCATCGAGGAACTAGCACTCAAAAGTTCCTTTGTCGAAACGTCATATTTATTAATCTGGGGTGTACTTCCAACAAAGGAAGAACTAGAAGCTTTCGAGCATGAAATTCGCTATCACCGCCGGATCAAATATCGCATCCGCGACATGATGAAATGCTTTCCCGAAAGAGGACATCCCATGGATGCCCTGCAAGCTTCAGCAGCGGCTTTAGGTTTATTTTACTCGCGCCGAGCTCTGGCTAACCCAGCATATATTCGAGAAGCTGTAGTGCGGCTGCTAGCTAAGATTCCCACAATGGTAGCAGCGTTCCAGCAAATGCGGCGAGGTAATGACCCCGTGCGGCCGAGGGATGACTTGAACTACTCGGCTAACTTTCTTTATATGCTAAACGAGCGAGAACCAGATCCGCTGTTAGCTAATATTTTTGACGTTTGTCTGACTCTGCACGCCGAACATACTATCAATGCCTCTACATTTTCGGCAATGGTAACAGCTTCGACGCTAACAGATCCTTACGGGGTGATTGCTTCAGCAGTTGGCACTTTGGCGGGGCCGCTGCACGGGGGAGCGAATGAAGAAGTGATTGAGATGTTGGAGCAAATTGGTTCTGTAGCAAACGTGCGGCCTTTTGTCGAGAAGTGCGTTGAAAATAAGGACAAAATCATGGGCTTCGGACACCGAGTTTATAAGGTGAAAGATCCGAGAGCAACTATTCTCCAAGGGTTAGCGGAACAGTTATTTGACAACTTTGGTCGCGATGATTATTACGACATTGCTGTCAAGTTGGAAGAAGTCGTTGAAGAGAAATTGGCTCACAAAGGAATTTATGCTAATGTAGATTTCTATTCTGGTCTGGTTTACCGGAAAATGGGAATTCCGACGGACTTGTTTACACCAGTTTTTGCGATCGCCCGAGTTGCCGGTTGGCTGGCCCACTGGAAGGAACAGCTAGAGACAAACCGCATTTACCGTCCGACTCAAATCTATACGGGTACTCACGGTGAGCCTTATATTGCGATCGAGGACAGGCTCCCATCTTAAAGCATAATTATCAAGTGCGATCGATAAAATGGCGAGAGGACTTGTGAATGTATGCCTAATGTTATGTCCTGTCGGTTGCGATCGCAAAAACAGTTCGTAGTGCGGACTTCAGTCCGCATAATGCTGCGGACTGAAGTCCGCACTACGAACCTTACTTATTGCGGTCAATCGATCGGACATGATATGAAGTATTGAATCAAAAACCGCTTTCGCGTTGCGAGTCAGGAAGAAATCTCAGTCTGCCAACAACTGCCGTGCTGGGTTTCACCCCTCTTGTATTTTATGCTGTTCGTTGACGATAATAGTAAGAAATGACGATTTTCAGGAACTCCGGTCCTCAGGCTTGCGGGTCTGAGGTTTTTTATGGGAATATTACGAATAGCTTTCGGTAGGGTACTCAGTGGGAATCCTGCTTGTATTTACGCTTTGCTTGTATAGTATTTGGTAGAAAGCGAACATAACATCTATGGCTTATAGCAACAGCGAAACTGAGGGCAAATCTTTCTACCAATCCGAACCCTTAATCGCCCGGTTAAGAGGGATTATCCGAGATTATCCCGAAGGCGTTGGCATTATCAAAGAGTTGATCCAAAATGCTGACGATGCTAAAGCAACGCGGGTAGAAATTACTCTGGATTGGCGGCAGCATCAGCCTAAACAATTGCCTGACGATCGCATGATACAGCTCATGGGGCCGGCGATGCTAGTCTACAACGATCGCGTTTTTACAGACAAAGACTTTGACAGCATCCGCAGCCTGGGACAAAGTGAAAAAGCGCGAGACTTGCAGAAAACGGGTAGATTTGGCGTCGGGTTTAATGCCATATATCACGTTACAGATTATCCCAGCTTCGTTTCGCGCGATCGCATTATTTTTTTTGACCCCCACGGCGCAGCTATCCCCGGCACTTCCAGACAAGAACCCGGGCGCGAGTGGAATTTAGCAAACACTAAATGGTACGAAAAATATCCCGATTTTATGCAAGTCTACGCAGCGGGAGGATTGCCATTAGGAGAGACAAATTTTCAAGGCACTTTGTTTCGCTTGCCTTTAAGAACCGCAGAACACGCGAAAAATAGCGAAATTCGCAAACAAGCTTTCACCGAATCCAACATCAAAGAACTGCTAGACGAACTGATTAATTCAGGTGAAGAGTTACTGCTATTTTTGAAATCTGTTCAGGAAATTAGAGTTTACGAAATTCCCGCCAACAGTCAAGAAACTAGGCAAGAAATTCTCGCGATTGTTACCCAAAACCAGCAAGAAGTACGAGAAGCACGCCAACTCCTCCTCGATGCAATTCCCGATACACCAGACAAATTGCTGGAATTGTGCCACCATAATCCAGCAGGTTTAGTATCAGTTTCATACCGCCACGACATAGAAACAATTAGCCGGAATCGAAATACCAAATCAACTTGGAGAACAGTCAGTTTAATTCGGACAGACGAAGGCGGGGAGTTGGCAAAAGTCATACAAGCAATGTACGAAAGCCAAGAAAAAGTATTGCCTTGGGCGGGCGCTGCTGCAAGAATTAATGCTGTGAGTACCGAGGGAAATCCTCAACCTGTCAACGGAAAAGTTTACTGTTTTTTGCCGCTTCCCCTCGAAACCGGGCTACCTATTCACATTAATGGTTTTTTCAACTTAAATAGTTCGCGCGACAACCTCAGCAGCGACAGCGGACAAACTGGAAAAGATAGACCGAGATCTATTTGGAACCATCTACTCGCACAGCACGTTTTGTCCCACGCTTATGCTAATTTAATTGTTGATTTAGTGCAAGATATCGGCAGGTATCAGCCAGAGGGATTTTACAAGTTTTGGCCTGTTGGCAAAATTACTGTCAGCAAAGCTCTCGAAGAACTGCACCGCTGTGTCATACAGTTATTGTATCAGAGATTAGTTGTGCGATCGGCTGTAGAACACACTGTAACTGAACGTCAATTCAGCGGGGTAGCGATGTCACAAACAAAATGGGTGACACCTCCGACAGTTAAAAATTTACCCTCGAAAAAGTGGTGGGACGAATTATTAGCAGCAATGCGCGCCGACAATATCGACATTCCCGAACCGCCATTACCAGATTCAATTTTAGCAGCTTTTAAAGATGCAGGTTTGCCATTACAAACATTCACTCCGGCTAATCTGCGCCAGCACTTAACTGAAAACAAACAGCTAGGTGTGCCGTTGCAAGATGCACCGAAACCCAGCCTGCAAAATAGACAGTGGATTGCGAATATGCTGCGCTATTGCATCAGCGACAATCATCGAGATTTGCGCGGTTTGCCGCTAGCTATTCTCGCGAATAATACTTTACAAGTATTTGGTTACAACCCGATAGGCACTATTTACTTTTCCGAGGATACATCAAGGCAGATATTTGCCAATCATCTAGAATGGTTTTTGCACCGAGATTTAACTAATGTAGTGCCTCGACATAACATGATTGGTGTGTCAGAAATGAATGCTACAGAAGTAGCTAAAAAATTGATTCATGTCATTAGTTCAACGCAGTCAGAATGCGATTGGCAAGCTGATGCACTACATCCACCAAATACAGACTGGTTGACTCTCGTATACAATTATTTTTCTAATATCTCGCCTAGATATCTGTCGTCAGAAACAGTCGAGGAATTAAAGAAGGTTCCGCTGGTTCCGGGAAATGATGGTAAGCTCCACAAAGGAGGAACTGCGGGAACTCCTTTGTTGTGCGGTGATAATATTGCAGCGGAAATCATCGAGGCTGTACAGTATTTTGGGGTGACGCTTGTCCGAGCACCGGCAAAACTTGAAAGTGCGATCGCCCAATTTGCCCAAAGACACAAAAATCTGTTAGTCTATTTTCTGACAGGCCCAGATGTCCTAGACACGGTATCTTCGCGGTGCGATCGAGGTTTGCCGCCCTACCACCAACAGCATTATACATCTCTCCTCAACTTCCTAGCAGCTTCAGAACCAACAAATTACGACAAAGATAGCCTCAACAAGCTGCGTCAACTTCCAATTTACCCCACAACTTCCCACGAAATCGTTTCCCTCAACGATGAAAATGTCTACCTTCCGGGCGGCGGATACGAACCGCCGGAAATTGCAGGTACGTTGAGGCTTTTACGGACAGAAAAAAACCAAGAATGGCTGCGACTGTTCCAACTTTTGCAAGTTCCGGTACTCAATCGTGCTAGACTGATTCGCGAGTGTTTGTTACCTGAGTATGCCTCATTAGCGCCGGAAGAACAATTAATCGCGCTGGCGTGGATTCGAGAGCATCTCACTGAAGCTTATAAAGAACTAGAAAAGGCAGGAGAGGATGCTTTTTCATTCAAAGAAGAGCTGAAAAAGGCGCGTTTGGTACGCTGTAGCGATCGCAGATTGCGCTCTGTCGAACTAATTTACAATCCCGAAAGTCAAGTAATCCGCAACATTCTCGGAAATTTAGCAGCTATTCCAGATATGGAATTTTACTCGCAGGATTATCCACTGTGGCTCGAATTCTTTGAGAATTTGGGAATGCGAAAAACCTTGAGTGCAGATGACATTGTAGTTTGTGTTGACAATCTAATTCAAACTGCGAATCGTTCAGGTGCAGGCGCAGTAACCGATGCTTCGATTGCGGTTTTTAACTATATCATTGATAATTGGGATGCACTAAAATATACCTCAATTGGAAACACCAACAAAACACTGGCTGAAACACTCGCAGATAAACCTTGGCTTCCTGTTGAGCAAAATCCTCAAAAGTTAAGCCAATATCCCGCCGCTGCTATACCTGAACCGAGGCTGTATCGCGCTAAAGATGTCTGTTTCATTCAAGATGTTCGGTTAGTTGCAAGCCAAAGATTCGTATTTGCACGCCCTCAGCGGGATTTGCTGAAACCCGAAATCAAAACAGCACTTGGTTTTATGCCTGTAGATACAAGTACAGTTATTGACCACTTTGATACATTAATAAAAACTTGGGAAAATGACAGTTGAAATCACAATATCCGACGATTTAAACGCACAAATACAATCAGTCAAGGCAATTTACAAATATCTTGATGAGACTTTCATCAAAGGCAGTATTTCCAGCGAACAACGCCAGCAAATTCAACAGCGATTTGCTGGGCGTCAATGTCTGTGGGATGATTCTAGGGGCAAGTTTTGGCGGCCGAAACACGCTTTTTTGGATGACGTGCCTTTTTTCGGGAACCGCCGCACAACGATAGATGTTTCTCATCCATTTTCCGAAGTCTATCAGCTTTTAGGACAAGGGCGATCGCCCGTTGTGCAAGATTACCTAGATTTTCTCGAAGAATTAGCAGCCGAATACAGCAATACGCCGTTAAACGCAGCAGACAAAAACTATGCAATCGAGGTAATCAGTCGCCTAGAATCTCAACAGTCATTAGAAGGCCGTCCAGTTAAAAATCCACCGATTCTTACTGCAAACAACACACTTGCTCCCGCCTGTCAAGTTCTCATCCCGGACGCACCTTGGCGCAAAGATTATATTGACTCCAATCAGATACTGCACCAGCAAATCTCCCCAAAGTTTGCCAAATTAGCCGGAAGTCTTTCTTTATTAAAAGATGTGATTGAACGTCCGGCGGCAGTCAAAAATGCCTTAAATGCTCAAAGTAATGATTGGTGTCGGGAATGGCAAAAAACTCTCAATTCTCCGGAATTAATCTCTGGTTTAAAGCGGCTGATTTTTCACGAGTATGACTCTGAACCAATCCTCGATATCGTCTGGATTGCTAAAGCTCAAGTTTTGCCAGCCAGTCAAATAGATGTAGATTTATTCTGGAAGGGTGAAACAAAAATCGCTTCAGCTATACCGGGAACTCAATACTTTGACGAGTTCAAGAAAATATTTCATATTATCAGCAGCGGTAGCAGATACATTATGCTATGCTATTTAGCAGAAAGTATTAACGCTCAACTCGGCGAATATGCAGTGCAAAATCTGCTCCCGTTAGCAAGTATTCTGGATGCTGAGCCGCATCATATTAATGGTTTGCTCAACGAGTTGCGAATTCGGTCTTTACCGGGCGATTTGTCTCCCGTCACCGCAGCTAATTCGGAAATTAAATCCCCTCCAAGTTCCAGCGGCGATAAAAAGGGCGATAGTTCAATTTATTGGGGCGCTTTTTGAGCGAAAATAATCAGCATTATCGGCTAAGGAAGGTGCTTGTGGCGCACCCTACCAGCCTCTATTATTCAGTCCCTCTGAGCTCGGACATTGTTTGTGTAGACGCGGTTTCAACCGCCGAGTCTACACGGTTTAAATCGCCGATTCTAAATCGATTCAGTTACACCGATTGAGTTACATGATGGCGGCTAGTCAACTTATCCAATTGATTCACCAACAAACTCAGGAACAATCCCACATCGGTGACAACTCCAGTAGATTCGATCGACCCCCGATCGCTCAATTTCGTCACCACAGCCGGATTAATGTCCACACAGACCATCTTTACACCCGCCGGCGTCATATTTCCCACACCGATCGAATGCAGCATAGACGACAGCATTAACACCATATCCGCGCCCCGTAACAGCTCAGTATACTCTTCTTGAGCCTTCACCAAATCCATTTGCGTGTCGGGAAGCGGCCCGTCATCGCGGATCGAACCAGCCAGCGAAAACGGTATATTATGCTTCACGCACTCGTACATTACACCGCTAGTAATCACGCCTGCTTCCACGGTTTTAGCAATACTGCCATAACGGCGCACAGTGTTAATCATTTTCAAGTGGTGGCGGTGTCCGCCGCGCACAGCTACGCCGCGTTTCATGTCAACTCCCAAAGAAGTTCCCATGCTAGATTGTTCCATGTCGTGAACTGCGATCGCATTTCCACCTAACAATGCTTGTACGTAACCTTCGCGGATCAAATGCGCTAAATGTTCGCCGCCGCCGGTGTGAATCACCACAGGCCCCGCCGTCACCACAACTTTACCGCCCCGATCGCGAATTTGGCGCAATTCCCACGCTACTTGTTCCACTACCAATTCTACCCGGCGCTCGCTAGAAACGCTACCGGACATAAAGCTAAATTCTTGAGAATTGCGCTGTTCCCGCGATTCTGTTTTGCGGATAGTACGGATACCAACCACATCAACAACGACTTTTTCACCTATTTTTAAATCGCGCAACAATTTGCACGTAGCCACCGGGCCTTCTGCGGTTTCAGTAATTGCAACTGCACCATCCATCCGCTGATTTCGCGCTTTCACCCACTGACCGTTTACCCGCACTTCTGTAGGATAAATGGTACTAACGTAAAAGTCGTCTGGGCCGACACCATCTTGCACGACATCTTCTAAAATAGCGTCGCAAATCTCTTGCGGCGGTGGCACTGCACCCAAGTCAATCAGCAATCCCATGATTTCTTCCATCACATCGTGGGAAGGTGCCGAAACTTTCACATCCGCGGATGATGTGCTTTGGCGCTGTTCTCCTAAATTGAAATTGAGCACTTGGAAACTGCCACCGTTTTCGATAATTAAGTCTAAAGCGCGGCTGATTAAACCGGCATCAAGCAGGTGACCTTCCATGCGAATGGCACGGCTTTCTACCATCACGTTTGCCGATCGATCTTCTTGCACAGGTTCATTCACCCGCAGCGTCAAACACTTACAGGCGCCGCCCGCTTTCAAAAATTCGCTCATCGGCGTTTCAATGACTTTGAAGCCCGCTTGAGTGATGCGCGTTTTCAAGCCTTCGCTCACCTTGTTCATTACCACAACTTTGTCAATATTGACAGCATTGCAAGCAAAATTAGCGGCATCTGCTTCTTCGATCGCAATCCGTTTTTCCGGCGCTACTCGCATTTCAATTAAGCGGTTTGAGTAAGAGTCAAATGCTGCTGGATAGTAGAGCAAATATCCGCCTGTGAGCGGACAAAAACAGGTGTCTAGGTGATAGAAACGTTCGTCTACTAAACGCAGCGACAGCACTTCAATGTTCAGCCAGTTTGCTAGCAACGGATGCGAGTCGAGTTCGGAACGGAAGCCGTATCCTGCCCACAACCAGCGTCCTTCGCGATCGAGCAAAGCGTCACCAGCACCCTCAAACGGCAAGTCTTTCGGGAGTTCGTGCACGGTGAAACCTTGGTTTTCAAACCATGCTTTGAAATAGGGTTCTTCGCCTTGGCGTTCCTTGTGATAGAAGCGGCTGAGGACAAAAGTATTGCCTAAAAGTAAGCCAGCGTTGGCGGTGAACACCATATCCGGCCAGCCTTTTTCGGGCGGTACCAGGTCTACAACGGCGTTGTCTTTCAACACGTGGTAAAGTTTCTCCCACTGTTCGACGGCGCGATCGCGCGATGATTTGTGTACGTTACCCTCCATCCAAGGGTTAATCACGTAATCTACATCGTAGTGGTCGGGAGCGCACATCAGGAAGCGAATTGAGTCGGTCATAATTCAGTTAAAATGTGGTAGATGCTACAGACTTAAGTTGAGATAGTATGTATGAAATCAACTGTAAAATTCACTCCCAAGAGAAAGAGTGCAACGTCTAGCAGCGAAAAAAGTAGCTCTCAATTATATCACAGTTAGGTTAAAATCAAACTCAGCCACAGACGGTTTGCATGAAATATCGGATAAAATTTCAGGTTTTGACATTATTTTCGGTAAATTACTCTTCATAAAAGGTTCGTAGTGAGGACTTTAGTCCTTCTTTCTGAGGGGATCATCTCATTTTTGCAAAAAGCATTTTTTCTTTCATTTCTTTCAGTGCGAGCGTCCCGCTCGCGTGCTTTATAAAGCACGCGAGCGGGGACAGCACTACAAATGCAAAACTGAGATGCTCCCGAAAGAAGGACTTTAGTCCTCACTACAAACCTATTTTACTTTCAACTTTTTTTGCGAAATCGGCAGTTCGATCGCAAATTCTGTACCTCGGTCAACTTCTGAATGACACCACAAATTACCGCCATGGCGGTCTTTCACAATTTGGTAACTAATCGACAATCCCAAACCAGTGCCACTGCCGATCGGCTTTGTACTAAAAAATGGGTCAAACATCCTTGACTGAACCTCAGGACAGATACCGGGCCCGCTGTCAGCAATCCGCACGCACACTTGATTTTCGCTGCTGACTTCCGTAATAATGCGAATCTGATTAACTTTGTCATTACAGGCTGCTGATGACTCTTCCACAGCATCGATCGCATTTGACAGCAAATTCATAAATACCTGATTTAATTGCGCCGGATAACACTCAACATTGGGCAGTTCGCCGTAATTTTTAACAACTTGAATTTCCCGACGTTTTGGCTGTGACAGCAATCGATGCTGCAAAATCACCAAAGTGCTCTCTATCCCTTCATGAATATCGATTACTTTGCGCTCTTTTTCATCGAGTCTCGAAAAGTTTCGCAAGGACAACACGATCTGCTTAATTCTGTTAGCACCTGCTTGCATTGAAGCCAGCACTCTGGGGAAATCCTCAGCGATAAAATCCACTTCTATTTCTGCCAATCTTTCGGCAATTTCTGGCACTGGTTCGGGATAATTTTGCTGGTAAAGCTGGATCAATTTTACCAAATCGTTAGCGTACTGTGCGGCGGGAATAATATTGCCGTAGATGAAGCTGACGGGGTTATTAATTTCATGGGCAACTCCCGCCACCATTTGCCCAATACTTGACATCTTTGCGGCTTGAATCAGTTGTGATTGAGCATTTTTTAAGTATTCCAGAGTTTGTTCTAACTGTTGGGCTTTTTCTCGTTCTCGCTGTTCGCTATTTCGCAAACTTGCTTCGGCTTGTTTGCGATCGCTAATATCGATATGCGTGCCCGTCATCCGCAAAGGATTTCCCGAATCATCACGTTCCATCACCTTAGCTTGAGCCAAAATCCACTTCCATTCACCGATTTTTTTCAGCATCCGAAATTCTGCTTCGTAGGTCGGTTTTTTGCCTACCAGATGAGCATTTATCGCTGCTGTAGCCAGAGGCAAATCATCTGGATGTACAAGTCTTTCCCAGGCTGCATAACTATTTTCTATTTCCTCTACTTCATATCCCAGCATCGTCTTCCACCGTGAATTCAAATAGACTTCTCCCGTGGCAAGATTCCAATCCCACAATCCCGTCGCACTGGCTTCAAATGCCAGGTAAAAACGTTCTTCGCTAATTTGCAGCGCTGCTTCCGCTTCTTTGCGATCGGTGATATCCATTACTGTTCCAAACAGTTTAATTACTTCTAGGGATTTGTTAAAAATAGCTTCTCCCCTTGTTTCGAGGTATCTAATTTGACCGCTGGGATGCAAAATTCGCAACTCTTTTTTGTAGGAAGTTCCCTGTGAGATACCAAGGCTGACAGTTTGTTGAAACAACTCTCTGTCCTCTGGATGATACATCTGTAAAAGTTCGATATATGTCGGTTCAGGTGCGGCTGAGTCCAGACCAAAAATGCGGAATACTTCTTCCGACCAAATATTTTTATTGGTGACGAGATCGAATTCCCAATTGCCGATATGGGCAATTTTCTGGGCTGCTGCTAGACTAGCTTCGCTTTGTTGCAATTTAAGTCGCTGCTCTTTATCTTGTTCCAGAAGATTGGCTTGAGCGATCGCAATTCCCATTTGTGCAGCGACAGCTTTCAATAATCTGATCTCATTTTGCGTCCAGTGGCGGGGCTCATCGTACTGGTGCAAGCACATCATTCCGTTGGGTTTTCCCTGGTAGGAAGTGCGGATGGCTATCATCGACTTCAAACCTATTTGACGGCACAAATCAGTAACATTTTCCAGCAGCGGTTCAGCAAAAACATCGTCAGAAACTACAGGTTTATCTTGAGACAACACCAACTGAGCGTGAGGATTTCCCAGGACGGGAATTTCTACTACATCGCACAGCGTTGCTGATTCAGATTTCCTGTACTGAGTCATACAATAGATGCGGGGCAGTGGGTGTTCTTTGTAGGTGTGAATCAAGCAAGAATCGGCATTAAAAACTCGACCTATTTGAGCAGCCGCTGTTTGATAAACTTGGTCTTGCTTTAAGCTGTAGCGAATTTCGAGAGTAATTGTTTCTAGCAGAAATCTTTGCTTGATTTGCCGCTCCAAAGCAGACAAAGCTGTTTTAAGATCGAATTCTGCTTGTTTGCGATCGCTAATTTCAGTAGCAGTTCCCAGAATTTTCCAAGGTTTGCCCTCCACCGTCCTTGAAAACACCGTATCCCGGCTAAAAAACCAGCGAAATTCACCATTTTTGTGTTCTATTCGGTATTCAAACTCAAAGCTTTCACCATCTTTTGATGTCTGAATCCTCCTCATATGTTCTGAGAATGCTGGCAAATCGTCAGGGTGTATTAAGTTAGGAAGAAATGCTGCTGGCATTTGCTGTATTTCTTCCAGCGAGTAGCCAAGATCGATATATAGTTCGCGATTGAGATACAGAATTCGCTGTTCTATCACATCGTAAACGTACAAAACATTAGGATTCATTTTAATTACTGCCGACAGCCATTGCTGACTTTCTCGCAGTTGTGCTTCGACCCGCTTGCGTTCTTCTATTTCTGCTTCCAGCCGCGCATTTTGTGCTACTACTTGCCGAGAAAGCCTGCTCAGATGCATTTGA
Organism: Microcoleus sp. PH2017_08_TRC_O_A; assembly: GCF_020738665.1. NCBI lineage: Bacteria > Bacillati > Cyanobacteriota > Cyanophyceae > Oscillatoriales > Microcoleaceae > Microcoleus > Microcoleus sp. PH2017_08_TRC_O_A. The sequence goes on along the minus strand of NZ_JAEQCE010000016.1, from coordinate 46,551 downwards.
CTTTCGACGCGAGCGACCAATTCTTCTATTTGAAATGGTTTAGTAATGTAGTCTATAGCTCCCAGCGAAAAAGCTTTAACTTTATCAAAAGTTTCATTTAAAGAGCTGATAAAAATTACAGGAATATCTTTGGTTTCAGGAGCAGCTTTTAGCTGTTTGCAGACTTGATAGCCATCTATACCGGGCATCATAATGTCCAGCAAAATTAAATCCGGTGGAGTCGATCGCGCAAACTTAAGGGCTAATTTTCCATCTAGTGTTGGCCGCACTTGATATCCCCGCTCGGACAACAACTTGGATAAAAGACGCAAGCTTTCTGGGTGGTCGTCAACAATTAAAATGTTTTGTTTTAAGCCAGATATTTCAGATTTTTTTGTTGTTATTTTGGCGTATTTTTGGTCAATTTTATTCACGATAACCCCTCAGAGTCTTAGGAATATCTACGCAGCTTTTCTATCTATAGCGTTTACTATTTTGTTTTCATATGATAATTTTGCTGCGTAATATAGTGTGTATTAATCAAATTGTAAGAATCATTAAAGCGCAAGTGCTTATAGGTAGAACTATGAGCTTGCGGCAACAATAAAATTGGGTAGATGTTGATTTATGGCGCGAATTTGAGCAGTATAAGTTTCTATCAGCTCCGCATCCTGTTTATCAATCGCTGGTCATTCTATTTTAGATTGGAGATTTCGGGATCAGACGTTCGATCAGGGAAATCGTCCAACGATTTTAGATTTACAAGGGTAGATGAATCTGGGAGATTGAACTTTTATCTAAAATTTTGGAATGCTCGTGACAGAAGAATGTGAGACGGTATCCGTTTTTGGACAGGAGTCAATGAGTGGCTGTATGCGATGCTTTTATTAGCTATGGCAGCATAAATCAGACACACAGCTTCCCTTTTGTGCTATGCCAGTGGCACTGTCCGATCGCCTGCCAACATAGCGCACCCCTTAATTTGTATTCAGTCTATCAAAAATGTCTGCATCTTTAATTCTTTGTTTCAGCAAATTATTGCAGGCGATCGAGAAAACAGCCGATATTCCTCAAATCAGGCATAAATCCGGCAAATTTCATTAAATATAAAATTCAAACAGTGATTAGAACGCGGTTTCGCTACTATTGGGCTAGTTGCTCAATGTTTGTTTTTAAGTATATCTACTGGCTCTGCACGGCAAGCAAATCGAGCCTGACAACCTGCTACCGTATCTTAAGTTTTGTTGAGGCGTTGGCGCGATCGCCTGTACAGCATCTAGATTGTCTGCGATCTTAAAGGAGGAGAGGATTTGACGAGTAGGGAATAGGGCCTTGAAATCTACAATTTAAATGCCGTACAGCTTACTCATCAGTCAATATCAATCTAAAATCTAAAATCTAAAATGGCACGATCTATGGCATCTTTGTAGGAGCGTGCAATTCATCGCAAGCAGCATACACGGCTTTGACATTATACCAATTCAGAAAAATTCGAGCAATTTCTAAAGCTAACTGCGACTTACCTCGGTCAATCAACCACTGCAAAAAAGGTTTCATAGTGCGCTCGTTCAGCATCCCGCCCAAAGATAAAACTCCCCACAGTATTTGGTGCAAAACAGTCATTTGAATCATCAGCCGCACTTCCCAAGTCGGGTGTTTTTGATAAAACAAAACTCCCATTCTTCCGCGCTGAATTTCTCGGTCAATCATCCCAGGAATTTGCTCTAAACTAAAAGGTGGATGCCAGTGATAGCCAACAGCAGTCGGACATTTAATCAATTTTAAACCTAATTTTTTCAACCTGACACCCAATTCTAAATCTTCCCATCCGTAAAGTTGAAAGCGAGTGTCAAATAGTCCAGCTTCCAGTAGCCAGTGACGGGCGATGCTGACATTTCCCGTAGCAAAATAAGCAGCCGAAAAATCAGTTATTTTGTAAGGTTCGGCAGTGGGATTGTCGAAATTGCAAGTATTAATCACGCTGCCGTAAGTAAAAACCGCATCAGTATCTTTGTAAGCCTGTAGCAAAGCATCTGCGTGTGCTTGCAAAAAATCCTTTGTAACGACTAAATCGCTATCAATAAAAATAATTGTCTCGCCTTTAGCATCTTCAACGCCCAAATTCCTGGCGGCGGCGGGGCCTTGATGAGATTGACAGATCGATCGCACGTGCGGCAAAAACTCAGCATCTGCGGCCAACCAGTCGATCGTCCCGTCCGTCGAACCGTCATCGACTACAATCACTTCATAATCTGTGACAATGTTATCAAACTGCTGATTTTCTAGAGCCAGTAGACATTTTGCCAAAATCGGTTTACGATTGTACGTCGGAATCACAACACTAAAAAACACGGCTTTACCCCATCGCCACAGTTACCGTATCCCACGGTAGCAGATTTTTCGCAGCAACTGGGCCGGGAAATAGCAAAGTTTAGCAAAAAAAGAATATATAAATCTGTACTATTTATGACAAGAATGGATCTCAATTAGGTGCATAATACAAAGTTGGTTAAATATCACATCTAAATTCAGGATGTAAATAGCAGTCAGTAACCCAGGTCTAAAAGATACTGGGCTTGTAAGAGCAATTCCTGCAAGCCGTACTGACCAGCCTAAGTCTTAACTGACTACGTTTGTTGAGTCACGACACCCGGAAATGCGTAGCTAGTTTCCTGCTCTGTCATTTGCAATTAAACAGTTCTAAGGTCACTGGAACAGTGTTGCAAGTCTAAAAAGCTCTTTAAACATTGGCGAAGCTCACTTTACTGGAATGGCAAGGCGCTCCCGGCAATACAGGGATTAGACAAGTACCATTCCTCTACTTGTCTAGCCCCGAAAGGGGTAGGCGGTTAAAACCGCTCGTATCGTTTCCCTCTCAGGGCTAAAGCCGCTGAGTTTCCCACTTACCGAGTATTTTCATGAGTCGCGCTAAAAAAGTTGTCCTAGCATATTCCGGCGGAGTCGATACTTCTGTCTGCATTCCTTACCTGATGAAGGAGTGGGGAGTCGAAGAGGTAATTACTCTGGCGGCGGATTTGGGACAAGGAGATGAATTAGAACCCATCCGCAAGAAAGCTTTAGCATCTGGTGCTTCGGAATCTTTGGTGATTGATGCTACGGAAGAATTTGTCAAAGATTATGCCTTCCCAGCAATTCAAGCTAACGCGCTTTACGAAAATCGGTATCCGCTATCTACGGCGCTAGCGCGCCCGCTGATTGCTAAATTGTTGGTAGAAGCTGCCGAAAAATACGGTGCGGATGCGATCGCCCACGGTTGTACTGGTAAGGGAAATGACCAAGTACGGTTCGATGTGTCGATCGGCGCACTGAATCCCAAGATTAAGATTTTAGCACCAGCGCGGGAATGGAAAATGAGCCGCGAGGAAACCATCGCCTACGGTGAAAGATGCGGTATTCCGTCGCCGGTGAAGAAGTCTTCACCTTATAGTATCGATCGCAATTTGTTAGGAATGGCGATCGAAGCCGGCATTCTCGAAGATCCTTGGGCGGAACCGCCGGAAGAGGTGTTTTTGATGACAAAGGCGATCGAACAAACTCCCGACACACCCGAATACATCGAAATCGGTTTCGACTGCGGAAAACCAGTCAGTTTAAACGGCAAAGAATTAGCACCAGTCGCCCTAATTACCCAACTCAACGAAATAGCTGGAAATCACGGAGTCGGGCGCATCGACATGATTGAAAACCGTGTAGTCGGGATTAAATCGCGGGAAATTTACGAAACACCAGCGATTTTAGTTTTGATGCACGCGCACCGAGACTTAGAAAGTTTGACTTTGACAGCAGATGTCACGCGATACAAGCGCGGCATCGAAGAAACCTACAGCCAAATGATTTACAACGGCCTTTGGTACAACCCTTTAAAAACAGCTTTAGACGCATTTATTCTAGACACGCAAAAGCGAGTAACTGGAACCGTGCGCCTAAAAATGTTCAAAGGAAACGCCACAATTGTCGGCCGCAAATCAGAGAATTCGCTGTACAGTTTCGACTTAGCAACCTACGGCGCCGAGGATGAATTCGATCACAAAGCAGCCGAAGGATTTGTCTACGTTTGGGGATTGCCAACCCGCATTTGGTCGGAGAAGAATCGGGGTTAGAATGTGTTAACAGGACTTGTGCAAAGAAACCGGGTTTCTATCAAAAATCTTTGCTTTCTAAACTAGAGATTTAGGAAGAAACCCGGTTTCTGGCCTCGGCATCCAGCAAGACTGACAAACAAAGTCCCAGCAGAGTGGGACTAAGAGTAAGGTGGGCAATGCCCACCTTATTTGTTAAAATATGGATCAAATAATTTAAAAATCCTAGTGGGTTTGGTACAATAGAAGTGGTCTGAATCTAGTATCATAAAAAACTCAATATAAAGCCAATGGTTGCAAATCAAAGCCAAAATTACATCTCGCCGGAAGAGTATCTGAAATTAGAAGAAATCAGCCAGGTTAAACATGAGTATATTCAGGGCGAAACCTACGCAATGGCTGGTGCAAGTGATGCTCATGTAACTATCAGTGTCAACTTAGTCACGTTGTTGAGAAATCATGTTCGGGGTAGTGGCTGTCGTGCTTATATGTCAGACATGAAAGCTAGGATTGAATCTAGGAATATTTACTACTATCCCGACGTGATGGTAAGTTGCGATGAACGGGACAAAGCATTTCAATCTTTTAAAAGACATCCTTGTTTAATTATCGAGGTTTTGTCAACTGGTACAGAAGGATTCGATCGCGGAGATAAGTTTGCTGATTACCAAGAGTTAGAAACGCTTCAAGAGTATGTGTTAATTAGTCAAAAGCGGCAGCGGGTTGAGTGTTTTCGCCGCAATGCTGAGGGGTTGTGGGTTTTGTATTCTTACACCCAAGGAAGCGAAATTCACTTGGCTAGTGTTGACTTTCGCACTAGCATGGATTCTATCTATGAGGATGTAATCTTTACCAACGAAAGTCAGTCGGCGATTGAAATCGCGACTACACAAACGAAGTCCGCCTGCGCGGACTGAAGAGTAGAATGGATATTATGGCAGGATTTGGTATCATAGCTATGCCTGACTCAATATTTCCAAAAACTCCTGCACAACTAGAGCCGGTTGTTCGCTGCATCGGGTAGCATCGTAATGTTTGACAAGACTGATGCCAGAATCTATCGAAAGTCCGCACATTTCATCTTCTGCTGTGTTTTGATGCGATGATTCGCGGTCAATTTTCAGCATTCCTAACTTGTTTTGGTGGAATATAAGAAAGTCAGCTTCTTGGTTTTGTCTCCCTTCCGGTGTTGTGAGTCGGAGTTGGGAGTTGGGGATGAAGAGAGTGGAAGTGCGATCGAGGGTTTCGGCAATTTTCACTTGTGCGTCGGAGTGAAAGCAAAAATCGTTCCAGTTAATTTTGTTTTCCGAGTCAGATAATTCTGTTTCACTGTCAGCGTTTATAGTTTTATCTAAATCAGCTTGACCATAATCAGCTTCATTTAAGTTTGCGAATAATCTAGCACCGCTTAAGTTTGCTCCACTGAGATTTGCACCAGTGAGATTAACTTCGATGGTCAGATTTCGCTGTAGATTCACTTTACCTCGTCTTAAATATCGTTTCAATACTGACTTGAGATTATCTTTTTTGACTTTTTCTTCTAGTGCTTTTGAAAGTAGTTTCCATAGTTTAGCACCAGCATCTTTGATATAATCATATTCATATTCAGCACTGGCTGCAATTTCTTTATAAGACCGCCCTTCCCAGGATTGACGAAACACTAGCTCTTGAACTTTGTTGAGGCGATCGTAGTTGAGGGCTGTTTCTGCGATCGCTATGGCTTCGTCAACGGTCATATGTTAAAGTCCCTTACTAGCGGAGCGTTAAGGTAGGCTGAGTATAGATTGTACCGCAACAGGGAACAAATCTTACTTTTTTATTACTTTTTTATTACTTTTTCTCACTGTTGAAGCTCATATTAAGTCGCTATTATACTTCTAACTACACAGGGATGTCAATATCAATAGCACTCATCAGCAGTCCCAAGGACTTCATTTATGTAGGGATAGAATTAATTCTTATTACCTGGTGGGTTCACAGTTTTAAAAAAAGGGGGGAATGATGGCTGCAAATAACATATCATCACAAGATAATGACCGACCTATCTGGGATGACACCAAGATATATATTACCAAAAATACAGTTAAATTTGGTTCTGATGTCTATCAATTTCGCAACATTACAGGTTTTGGTATATCACCAGTTAAGACCCCAAAAATTCCATTTCAATGGATTTTGGGATTGTTTGTCATTGGACTTGTTGTAGCTACTTATTTTAATAATGCTGAGATGAGAGCGGCAGGAATAATTATGGCGATAGTAGCAATTATCTGGTTAATTGTAAATACTTTTTCGCCCGAAAAATACGGTCTTAAGTTATATCTGAATTCCGGTTCTCCTATGCCAATATTTGTGACAACCGATATGAAAGGATTAAAAAAAGTAGTTGATTTCTTATACAACTTCATGGAAAGTAATGCAGAAGGTAGTTATGTAGTCTATTCGACCGATCGATCTATCCGAATAGAAGGAAGTGTGGGAGGTTCTGTCACAGCAGGTGATATAGGAGGCAGTTCATCAAGTAATGTTGGAGGAAATGTTTCGCGAAATGACTAAAAATAACAGTATTATCCAAATATCAATCAACTTAGGAGGGAATAATGGAAGATAAACAAGGTATTCAAATCGGAGGAAGTGTTGGAGGTGCTGTTACAGGAGGTAATATTCAAGGCACTTCATCAAGTCACGTTGGAGGAGATGTTTCATTCGCTATAAACGAGTTACCTTCATCCTCTGAACCTGATAAACCCGGAATCAAAGAGTTACTGATTGAACTCGAAGCAGCAATTTCAGCCGATCCAAATTTAAGTGAAGATGACAAAGAAGATGCTTTAAAACAAGTAAAGGAATTAGCTGAAGCTGCTACAAATCCTAATGATGCAGAAATGAAGACTAAAGCCAAACAGGCAAATAGGATGCTAGAACGAATTATGAAAAGTGTACCAAAAGCGACAGAACTACTAGAATTCTGCAATAATCTACTGCCATTGATTACTAAAGCGTTTGGGTTTTAGTAAGTGTTTGCAACTCTTAGAATCACGTCTGAGAGTTGCGAACACTTACTATCTTTACCACATAAACAGTTCTTTGTCAACATAAACATATTTGCCCAAAACCGTCAGTGGCATCATCTCCCCGCTGCCAAGCAAATCAATTGAAACCCCATCTCGAATCAGTATTTTAAACAATTCCTCGTCATCTTTGATCAAACTAGCATCTAATTCAATAACTTGACCTTCTTCCCTCATTACCTCCAACAAATCAGAAGTAGATACCTGAAATATTTCCTGATTATTGCACCGCGCAGTCAAGCAATTGCCATAACTGCCCGTAGCTTCAATATCAAATATTTCCCATTGCTTTAAGAGATAATTTTTGTCTAAATATTCAAGGATTTTTGCAACTCTCAATTCCAGTTTTTCCTCTGCTTCGCAGCAAAGTGTCACAGCCCATTTTTGACCGATATTGTAGGTAATAGCCGACTTTTCAGATTTCATAATGCTTCCGGGATTCTACTATATCACTTCACTCTTCAGACTCAAAATCCACGCGATCGAACATTTCACCCAACGACATCTTAACTCAATCCAGGAACATCCTCATACAAAGCAGAGATTGGACACTGAAAATTGATACTAGCCAACTCCAGACATTCCCCCTCACCGCAGGAAGAAAAAACCCAACGCCCTTCCACATCGCGACGGTAGCAATCTACATTCATCCGTTGTTGACCGATTAATACATATTCTTGTATAGTTGAGAGCGATCGATAATCCGCAAATTTATCTCCTCTGTCAAACGCCTCAGTTGTTGGAGATAGGACTTCCACAATTAGCGAAGGATAGCAGATAAAATCGGCAACAGAAGTAGTATCTCGTTCATCGCAAGATACAGCTACATCTGGATAATAAAAAGTATTAATTGTCTCAAATCTTACTTTTGTATCGGCCATAAAAACCAGGCAACCAGTCCCGCGCAGATGATTTCTCAGCAGAGTTGCTAAATTTAGACAAATCAAAACATGGGGATTACTTGCGCCGGCCATTGCATAGATTTGTCCGTTCCTGTATTCATGCTTGATGGGACTTACCAGTTCACCTTCTAAATATTCTTTAACTGAAACGTCAGGATGATTTTTGCTGGCAATCATTACGTTTTCCTCGATTTTTATGATTAAATTTACTCGCTTAATTCGATCTTACTTAATCATGTTTTTTATGGCTACTAATCAGACTCCGACTCAAAATCCACGCGATCGTACATTTCGCCCAAAGACATCTCAAACTGCACCGAGCTCAACACCAGAACCGCTTCAGCACCATCATACTCAGACAAAACCCACTTATTGTCATCCGTCTTAGAAAACTGTTCGACGTGCATCTCGTACTGATCGATCAAAATATACTCCCTCAAAGTGGGAATCGATCGCAAAAGTTTAAATTTTTCACCTCGATCGTAATTTGCTGTCGATTTCGATAAAACCTCAGCCACCATCACCACATTAGTAATCGCATCTTTCCTCCCCTCCGCAAACTCCAGCTTACCCGCAACCACCATCACATCAGGATAAGTACAAAATTGCTTTTGTGGTATCCACAAACGCAAGCCCAAAGCAAATAAATGATAATGTTTCTGTCCTTTAAAAGCAAAATTCAAAGGAGTAATAATATCACCTACTATCATATTGTGGTTGGCGGAATTCGCAGGCATTGGTAATATTTGACCGCGACAATATTCACTTTTGTCCTCTGCTGCTTCTTCTAAAGCAAAATACTCGGCTGGAGTGTAATAAGGTTGTGGCTTACTCTCAATTACTTCTTCGCGAATTTCTGTTGATGCCGTCATACTACATCCTCCTGCGATCGTACTCACAATTATAACCGGATTATCCGCAATCAAAACAACCGCTCAAAGCTCACTATCTGTCATTTTAATTACCTTCCCCTCAAACTCAAAACCCCTCTCCCAACCATCCAAATACTTATCCATATTAGGCTTGAACCACAGCGCCGCTTCCCCGTGTCCCAACTCCACCGCCCGATCGACTAATTCATACCAATGTGTCAGAGGCTTCCCCGTCGCTTCCACCGCTTGCAAATAATCCCAAACCACCTTTGGCACTGATACCGGCGACACCGCATACCTCAACAATTCCTGTGCACCCTCCGGCGAAACAATCACATTATTCTCAACCCAAATCATACCCACATCCGCCGCCTCTTCCCCTTGCCAATTCACCTCGCCTCTCAAAACATAACCCCAAGGTTTGATAAAATTGTCAATCAGATACTGCAACCATTCCACATAATCATAAAATTTTTCCATGCCATTCCACTGAATCCCCCCGCCGTCAGCAGTCGGAATCCACTGACACCACAAACCGGGCTGAGTCTTTGGCGGGCGGTTGTAATTTACGATCGACAATTCCGACTCTTCATCCCACTTTTCATTGACAAAATAGCAGCCTTCTTCGCCCACAGGCAAACCCACGGCTGTTCTCGCCGCATCGGGAACATCTTGCAAAATTTCAGGATTTCGCTTCATTCGCCTCGTCCGAGAAAACTCTAATAAATAAAGAGTTTCGCTATCCAATAACCGCTGATTTAAATGAAATGTGCCTTCAAAGATTGTAGTGTATCCCATGATTTCTATCTATTATAAATGTAGAGATATCGAAGTCTACCTCAGAATAAGTTTTATTGTTTGTGGAACGGGCTTCTAGCCTGTTCCTGACATTGGTGTAAAATATAAGTTTAACCTCAGATGTTACACTATTTTAAGAACGGGCAAGATGCCCGTTCCACAAGAAGATTGAGTCTTTTTGAGAAGAGTCTCCAACCCTACTTAGTCTTGTCCAAATTCCGCGACTCCAACCAAATAGGAATTGCAATCCAAGCAACTGTTAATAGCAAAGCAACTACCGCAAATTGAGCAGCCCAACCTACTAACTTCTCTAAAGACACAACCTGTCCTAAGAAGTATGACAAACTTACCATTACGGATGCCCAGCTTGCGGCACCCAAAATATTGAAGAATGAAAATTGCAAAAAGGGCATTTCTGCAATTCCCGCTAGGGGGCTGGCAAAAATTCGCAGCAGTGCGATGAAACGGCCCAAAAATACGGCTTTAGCTGCATTTTCGCTAAACTTTTCTTTTAAGTCAAACAGTTGTTCTTCCCGAAAGCGGAAGATTTTTCCCAGCTTCAGCAGCAGGGGCCAGCCGCCGTATCTGCCGATCGCATAACCGAAATTTCCCCCCACAGTCGCACCGGCGATCGCACTTCCGAGCACGTACCAGTAATTCAGTTCCCCGCTGCCAGCCAAAAATCCGCCAGCAATCGTAATTGTCTCGCCTGGAAGAGGGACTCCCAGATTTTCTAGCAAAATCCCGAAAAATACAGCCCAGTAGCCGTAATCTCGCGCCAATTGCTGAATAGTCTCTAACGATAAAAACTCAAAAGACATTTCGATATTGCCTTCGTAAACTTTTGCAAAGCTCAATACTTTTATATATTGGCTCGATTCGGCCAATAGTGCAATCTTTCGCTGTGATGAAAAACACACTACACTTGCGATCGCCCGCTCAAGCAAAAACTAACCTTTCAGAGATAATCAATTAATCAGGAATTGTTGCGCTTGCATTCCGATCGAAAGCCAGTCATCTTACTTAATCTACCACAAGTGCGATCGCCTCCGATTATTTAGTCAGCCCGATCGCCTCTTGAAACTTTAGCTGAAATTATTCTGTCTTTTGACAGAAGCAGCAAATCAATTTACTTAGTCGCATTTTACAATCTTAGGGTAACAGTTATGCAATTTCCCAACTTCCACCAACACATCGTGCTTCAGCCTCAAAACTGCCTCGACTCCCAAGCCGGTAGTCTCCTGCAACAACAGCTAGCAGAAATTTTGCCCGATCGCCACAATCTGTGGGTAATTGACATGACTAGCGTCGATTTCATCGACAGTTCGGGGCTGTGCGCTTTAGTCGGCGGGCTCAACGCCGCCCGCCACCGGGGATGTCGCCTCGTCATCTGCAACCTCTCAGCCACAGTCAGGCTAATTTTTGAAATTACTCAACTCGACCAACTCTTTGAAATTTTTGACACTTTCGAGCAAATTATCTCAACAGCAACTCCCGCTTTAGTTGCTTAATAAAAATTCTACTATCTCCCGTTAATTACCCATAATTAGGTTCGTAGTAAGGACGAAGAGTCCTAATTGATTCATCAAGAAAGGACTAAAGTCCTCACTACGAACATAAAGAAGTAATTTGCATATCGTAAATAGGCTTATTTGTCAAGCAATACCAATAACAGACAAATAAATCCGGTACTTGAACGCCGACAGAAGCGATCGCAGGTGCAGCCGGAAAAGGCAAAAGTCGATCGAAACAAATCCTGTCCCCAACGAACCCGAACTGCATCAAATAAGTCGCCGGTGGCGCATTTAAAAGATCCACGAGCAAGCGGAAAGCCAACTCGTACAACTGCTGCCGCCAAACATCAGACAAATGCAGCGGTTGAGAGTAACTCAACTCGCTCGACAACTTGTCAGATTCCCCAGCGATCGCCTCAGCATACAGCGGCCCCTTTGCCGTCAACACCACCGGCAGCCAAAAATTGCCATCGCCGACGGACACTTGTAGTTCCCGAGCCACTCGATCGCGCGCCGCCGCAACATTAGCGCCAAATCGAAACACATATTGACCCGGAAAAACCAGATTGGACGGAACATCCAGCGTCAAAGGGCAAACGATCGCCCCCGAAAGAGCGATCGCGCCAGAATTGAGTTCAGAAACCGCACATATCTCGACTTCAGTTAAAGGATCGGATTGAGCGATCGCAGCCTTGAGGCGATCGGCCGAGCCTTGTTCGTAGCCTGTTACAATCACAACTTTAGGCATTGCCAAAGCTCGGCATTTGAATACCGCGATCGTCCTCAGGATCGACGCTGGGCAGATCCAGGCCCTTAGCCTTGCGGTTGCGTACCGCCAGACGGTAAGTCACGCTCTGTAACTCAGTGTGCAACTGGTTGTTTTCCTTTTGCAGTTGCTGCAACTTTTCCTTAATCGGCTCGATCCGCTCGGCAAACTTCTGGCGGTAAACTCCCGGCAATTCCTGAACCACCTGTTCGAGCATTCTAGAGCGATCGGTCAATTCTTGCACCGACTGTCGCAGTTGGTAAACCTCAGCATCGCGCTCGGCGATTTGTTCTTGATAAAAACCAACTTGCTCTTCCACGGCTTGCAATTGTTCTCGCATCGCCTGCATTTGAGCTTGGTGGCGATCGGAAACTTCCGGCGCCGGGACAAAACTCGAATTTCCCTTGACCAGTCTGAAAAGTTCTTGAGATAACTGCTGCACCAATTGGTCGCGCATTTGCAGCTCTTCGGTGAGACGAGATACCTCTGATTGCAGTTCTTTTGAGCTTACAAGTTTCGTCTGATTCACAATGGCCCTCAGTTTTTACATTATATATTTCTTTAAAATATCTTTACCTTACCTCAGAGGCAAGAGGCACTTGAAAAGTTTTGAACCCGCAGTCGCTAGAGCGATCGGTGACAAATCAACGACCAAGCCCAGTTTAACCCCGATCGGCACCAACATCAGCCGATTTTAGATTTTAGATTTTAGATTTTATAAGGGATTGAAGCGCACACCTACAGTTGCATGATTGCGGTTTGAGTCAAATATTTGGTTAAAAAAACCGCTTTTGAGAGACAAGTTCATCTGTGTGGCCTCGCTTACCTCAGAAACCAGGTTTCTGCGTAGATTTCTTATCCCTGTCGCAAAATTGGTAGAAACCTGGTTTCTAACTACATATCACGATGAGCTTTTTCTGGCAAGAGTGCGAGATCTCCAGTTTACCCGATCGCCGCCGAGAGCACTTTGCCAGCTTCATCCAAGGTGCCGCCAAAACAGATAATTCCGTCCTCGTGACCGGCCATGGCCAGAATTTTGCGATCGGCCAAATTCTCCTCGTCAAAAAGTCTAAACATTTCTAGCGCCATTTGAGGAGTGCCATAGGGTATCTCTTTTCTAGTAGTAGGAATTTTAAACAGCAGTTGCTGCCATAGTTGAGGATTGTGAACGTGAATTATCGCACGCACATCATCTCTGCGAAGGTACAGTGCAGCGTGAGTTAGAGACTCCGACGAAGCTGGTACGGGGCCGCGACAGCCGAGGAAATTTTGTTCTAAGTTAAATTCGGTAACAGTACAATAAAATTCAGGCCCCAGATTTGGCAAGTGTGCCGTCTGGGTGCCTGAAATAATGAACTGACAAGAATTGCCAATTCTGATACTGATGTTACCAAAACCAATACTATTTTCGTAGACGCCTATTAGTCCCCAAGAGTGGAGTCGATCGCGCCAGTCCATCAAATCTGCTATGTTCTCGGCAGCTAAAGGATCTGCCTCTTGCCATTCGCAGCGGTACTTAACGACTCCTTCATCCATCTATTTTTATTCCTAGCAAATCCACGACACACAAGTCAGCTTCTGAGACTTCACCGAAGTTGTCAAACTGTTTTTTTGTCTGCTGCCTTCTGTCGAGAGTGCCTGAGTGCCTTCAATAATTTACATTCCTGTGTCACCGTAATTGGCGATCGACATTAGCAAAAAGTATACTACGCAAGAAGAACAAATTATTCCAAACATCATAAGTCTAGCCTCAACAGGTCATTGCAAAAGTGGAAGGTAAAAACACACGCTTTCAGGCTGGGAGTTTGATTCTTGGCTCTTGCTAGATCGAGTCTCTTATGTGAAACTATCTAACTTCCCTCAACAAGTTATTGCTTGAGATTACAGTATTTCTACTGAGCTTGTTAACCCTCTCAACAATATTTAACGATCGAGTAGTCCTTTATCCGGAAACTTAGGTAAAATCAACCGTACATTTACTTATTTTTTATTATATAGATATTTAAGTGAGCTGAACACAAAATCAAAAAAGTTTACCAAATCAACACAAATGCCAGCCGATCTGGAGTTGTTAATTACTGAAACCCTTGCTATTATTGCTTTTCCGTTTTCTCATACAACTCAATCAGGTTCAGCTAAGACCGTCCGATCGCCAAAACAAGCTGAAACCCTTGCTGTGATTGATTTTTCCTTTTCTCGTATCGCTCAATCAGGTTCAATTAAGACCCTCCGATCGCCAAAACGATGTGAAAAATAGACACGGAGATTGCTGTCACGCGCGATCGCAATTAAGTACGTCGGCGCTCTAAAAGGCAACTATGTTAAGGATCGTAAAGTATCCAAATGGGAAGAAACCAGAACTCGTCAGTCTATTTACATACTGTTACATGGTTCTGTTTAATCTCGCCGACCTAACCAAAAAAACCTTAACTGCAACATCTGCTCGCCGTTGTTTACCCCAAAAAAGCAAGCCGATCGAGCAGTGGCTCGATCGGCTAAACTCTTCTGTGGAGGGCTCGCGCCCGCAGCCCTTTAAATGTGGAAATGATACAAAATGCTGCCGTCGTCTTTAATTTCACAGTTGGCATTAAAGACTTCAGCTTGTTGGTTCAAAAAACGCTGGGCGACATCCGGCGACAGCCGCGTCTCCATCGCAAACCGTACCAGAGTGATTTCGCCGCTGCCTTCCTTGATCAGTCGGTACAAAGCACTTTGGAGCCTTTCGCTCTCTTCTCGCTGAAAAGCTGCTTTGTTCCTCCAATCCGCCACTGAAGGAATCAAACCGCGACTTACCAAAATCGCTAACAGCAGGCCAACTCCCACAATCAGAGGCACAGTTGGATCGCTCGTGGGCGTCGCCACAATTTGTGGCGCTGTAGCGGCGGCCAAACTGCTCACCATTTCTTTTTCCGAGGCTTGCGTATCCGCCATCGCAAGCTGAGTTTTGTTGTAAACGTCTTGCTGAAGCTTCATTTGCTGCAACAGGCGAGCGCGCTCTCTTTCGTATTGGTCGAGTTTTTGCTGAGCTTGTTTCAGGTCTTGAGTGACTTGTGCCAAGCGTTGGTTGAGCGTCTGATTGACTGATTGCCAGCGATATCTGTTAATCAGCCGGCTTTTTTCAACCATGCCCTTCATCAACATATCCGCTGTTTTGATTGCTTGCTGCTGATCGAGCGAGCGATACCCAACAGCAATCTCTAGCGGTTGTTCCGGCTTAGAAATCTGGACGCTAGCATTTTGTCGAACTTGCTGTGGCGACAGTTTAACTGCATCTGCCACTGCTTTGACAACATTATCTGCCAGTAGAACATCCGGAGTCAGTTGCTCTCCCTGCTTGAGAATTGTCGTGCCCGTGCTCGAAAATTTGACTGGCGGATTGTTAGAAGTGAGAGTGCCTTGGGCCATGAATCCGGGTGGCGGAGCTAGGCGGTAGGCAAGGGCCCCTGAAATACCCATAATTACAGCGAAACTGCCTAAGGCAATCCATCTGTACTGATTTGCTGAAGATCTAAAACGTAAATTTCCCATTTTGATAGTCAAGTCATAACTTTCACTTTGCTTGCAGCTAGTCCCAAACCAAAGAGCGATAGTCTCTTTCTTTTGAGTGAAATTGACTGCTGAAAAATTCCTCAGATTGTAACGAAAAGCTCTCAAATCGGCTTTTCAGAGTTGCCAATATTCATGTTCGGAAAAAAGCATCGCAATGCTGTATTTTTTCGTAAATCTAACCTCAGCTTTTATCTTTAGGAATTCTCAGAAAATTACTGGGCGATCGGGATTTGGGAAGTTTGCTGCCACCAGCCGCTCATCGCGAGAGTCTGCTCTCACGAGCTTTGCCGTGTTTGTTGGCACTCAAAACGTTGACCTTTTCGCCTCTGGCAATCCTCCAGTTATTTTACTTCTTGCTGTGCATTTTGCGGAAGCGATCGGGCCAGATGCGTCGTTACTCGATCGCAAATAATAGCACGTCGCAATAAATTTTTGCTTTGGTTTAGGGGCGACGTTAGTTCTGTCGTGGCATTTGGCGAAAGTCTGAGACCTTGCTTGCACTAGATATTTTTTCCGGTCGGCATATTTCTACCCATCACAGTCACAGAAAGTCCAGTAATCGGGTCTACAGACTTGAGCAGCTAAACTCCCGCTTTGAATAACAAACTGCCAATTTTGTTCGATTTTCTCAAATAAGAGCCTGTCAAACAATGAAAAAAACCTTAAATATTCTTCCTAAAAAGTTACCAAGTCAGAATTATACCACGTACCAAGACTCTTTGCTACACATAAAAAAGTTGTGGAGCAGGCCGCGAGACCTACTCCACATCATCATCATCATCATCATCATCATGATGATTTGACAAAGGATACGATCGACCGTACCGACGAAAGTTCAGAAGCCGATCGGCAAAATAAGACCCTCGCGGGCCATAACAGCCTTGGGAAAAGCGATTTGCACGTCTTCGGCGATGCGATCGAGAAAATCGTCAGTATGAGCCGGATCGTGGTGAAAAATCACCACCCGTTTCACCCGGGCCTCCTTAGCCATTCTCACCGCTTCCTGCCAAGTCGAGTGTCCCCAACCCACCTTCGGAGACTTGGGGTTGTGATATTCCTCGTCGGTGTACATCGCATCGTAGATCAGCACGTCAGCGTCGAGGGCTAAATTGTACACATTTTCATCTATTCGATCGGGAAAATGTTCCGTATCCGAACAGTAAACAACTGAACGTCCCTGCCAAGTCACCCGATATCCCATAGCAGTATTCGGGTGATTCAGAGAACCAGTTCTAATCTCAATATCGTCCAGCATCATCGTCTGGTTGTGATCGATCTCGTGAAAAGTCAGATCTGCCGGCAAACCCATCAGCGGTACCGGCGAATTGGAGTGCAAAACCCGTTCGACGAAGTGCCGTTTCAGGCAATCTCCATCGGGGGGAATTGCCCCATAAATATCAAAGCTATTGCCGCGAATGAAAGCTGGGGCGAACATTGGGAACCCTTGAATGTGATCCCAGTGATAGTGAGTAAAAAACATATAAGCTTGCACGGGCATTTCTTGCAGCAACTGGTCTCCCAGCATCCGCAAGCCAGTTCCGCCGTCAAAAATCAAGCGTTTTCCACCGACTCGCATTTCCAAACAAGAAGTATTGCCACCGTAGCGAACAGTTTCCGATCCGGGTGTCGGAACACTGCCCCGCACGCCCCAGAACTGTACTACAAAATCATCTATACCTTTTATTGCTTCGGAGGGTTGAGGGCAATCAACGGGATTTGCCACTACAGAGGACAAGCTGATTTCCATTTTAAAATTCAGACTTTAAGGTTCCACATTGTCCGTGATGGCGCAGCAGATGGTCGCACAACACTAAAGCTACCATTGCTTCGACCATTGGCACAGCTCTTGGTAAAACGCAAGGGTCGTGCCTTCCTTTTGCCGCCAGCAGCGTTGCTTCCCCCTCTCGGGTGACTGTGCGCTGTTGCTGGCGAATTGTTGCAGTTGGCTTGAAAGCCGCGCGCAGAATGATATTTTCACCGTTAGCAATGCCACCCTGAATTCCACCGGAGCGATTCGTGACTGTACGAATTTCTCCTTGTTCATCAGTATAGTATTCATCATTATGTTCGCTGCCCAAAAGCAGAGTCCCCGCAAAGCCCGAACCAATTTCAAAGCCTTTGCTGGCGGGTAATGACATAATCGCTTTGGCCAAATCGGCTTCGAGTTTGTCGAATACCGGCATTCCCAGACCTTTGGGTACGTTGCGGGCGACGCATTCGACTACGCCGCCGATCGAATCTCCACTGTCGCGAACTTTTTCGATCAGTTCAATCATTTTAATGGCGCATTCGGCATCGGGACAGCGAACGATGTTGCTTTCTACTTGTTCTAAGGTAACAGTGTCCGGGTCGGCGACGCATTCTAAGTCTTTGATGCGTTTGACGTAGCCGACTATTTCTACGCCTGCTGCTTGTTGGAGAATTTTTTTGGCGATCGCCCCTGCTGCTACTCTACCAATTGTTTCTCTCGCCGACGATCGACCTCCGCCTTGCCAGTTGCGAATTCCGTACTTAGCATCGTAGGTAGCATCAGCATGGGAAGGACGGTAAGTTGTGGCCATTTCGCCATAATCTTGGGGACGAGTGTCTTGATTGCGGACTAAAATGGCGATCGGCGTTCCCAGAGTTTTGCCTTCAAACACCCCCGACAGAATTTCGCAGGTATCAGCTTCTTTGCGGGGCGTGGTAATTTTGCTTTGTCCGGGGCGGCGGCGATCGAGTTCCGCTTGAATTTCCGATGGGTCGATCGACACCAGAGGCGGGCAACCGTCAATTACCACTCCCACACCCCCGCCGTGAGATTCCCCAAATGTCGATATCCGAAATAGATGCCCAAAGCTATTGCCCATAATGCTTTTCCCTGAAACTTAATAATTTTTACTTTAACTGGAAGATAGATTTCTCAAATATAGATTTAGCGTATTTTAAAGAATATAGCATTGAGCAGCAGGAGACGGTGATTCGCGCAACGCAGAAGTTCGATCGCAGCGGGGAGGGGGAAAATTGGGAAAGGGGGAGAGGGGGAGATGGGGAGAGAGGGGGGAGGGGGAGATGGGGAGAGAGGGAAAATCTTCCTTCTTCCCTCTTCCTTCTTCCTTCATTTCTAATCTTCGTGTTCTTCAAAAGGATCTCTCAATTCCTTAGCAGGAGGGCCGAAAGCCGTGTAGATCGAGAAACCGGTGATTGCCACCAGACACATACCGAGAGAAATGCCGAGAACTGCTGCTGGTTCCATATTGAGGAGCGATTATGAGTGATCCCCTCTATAATATTACAAAAAATAACAATTCGTCTAAAAGTCTAGTAATTTGAGGCGCGGTACGGTATGGCAGCCTCTGAGTGGGACAGGGAGAGGGGGAGAGTGTCCGAGTGGGGGATCTGAGAAATTGCGATCGCAATTAGCGGTGGAAATATGTCAAACTTTTCTGTAGAGATTCATTGCAGGTGACTTATGGCACAACGGACTTGGTTGGGAGACAGACTCAAACCCCTTAACTCAGAATACGGCAAGGTAGCCCCCGGTTGGGGAACCACCCTATTGATGAGCGTTTTCATTGGACTGTTTTTCGTGTTCTTGTTGATTATTTTGCAAATCTACAACTCTTCTCTGATTCTAGAGAATGTGGACGTTGATTGGTCGAGTCTCGGCCGCTAAACTTTGAGCAGCGAAATTTAAGACTAACAGTAAAAGCTGAGGGTAGAGGAGAAAGGGTAAAAGCTAAGTTTTCCCATTTCCCCTTGCCCTTTCCCGTTAGTGCGTCGGAATTAAATTCTAACTAATTAAACAAATTGCAGGAGAAACAAAATGAATATTTTTGGCATTGGCTTGCCGGAAATGGCAGTAATTTTCACCATCGCGCTGTTGGTATTCGGCCCGAAAAAGTTGCCAGAAATTGGTCGTAGTTTCGGGAAAGCACTGCGGAGTTTTCAGGATGCTTCGCGGGATTTTGAGTCGGAGTTTACGCGGGAAACGAAGCAGTTAGAAGAAGCAGTCGCAATCAAAAAGCCGGAACCGGAAAAACTCGCGGCTGTTAAGGAAGATAGCACAGACATTTAAATGAACAACACTCAGAAGTCGGAAACTCCAGCAGAGTTGGTGATTCCCCAGCTAATTGTAGGTTTGGGGAATCCAGAACCAAAGTACGATCGCACGCGACACAATATCGGCTTTAATGCAGTAGATGCTTTGGCTCAAGCTTGGCAGATTTCGCTGTTGGAAAATCGCAAATTTCAAGGCATATTCGGCGAGGGAAATCGGCCGCGCGGACAGAAAATTCGGTTGCTGAAACCGCTGACGTACATGAATCTGTCGGGCCAATCGATTCGGGCGGCTGCGGATTGGTACAAAATACCTGCGCCTGCTGTGTTAGTAGTGTACGACGATATGGATTTGCCGATCGGGAAAATGAGAATGCGCCTAGCCGGTTCAGCGGGCGGGCACAACGGCATGAAATCCACAATTTCTCATTTGGGGACAGACAAATTTCCCCGATTGCGGATTGGCATCGGCAAACCTCAAAGCGATCCTGCTAAAAATGATAAAGATACGATTTCCTTCGTATTAGGAAAATTTTCCTCAGAGGAAAGTCAGTTAGTAGAGAAGATGCTGAAATTGGTTGTAGAGGCGATCGAGCTAAGTCTGCAACAAGGAATAGAAAAAAGCATGAGTCTCTACAACAATCGTACCATTATAGAAACAAACGCGGAAACAAAAAGGTGAGTTCGAGACGTTTGCCTGAAACTACAGCCCATGTCCGAGTTACGGGTCAATCTTGGCTAAAAGGCACGATTGAAGGTGAAGTAAGTGCCGGCAGTTTTGAGTGGCACTTTCAATGGCGTTTTCGGGAAGAAAAAACACTAATTCTGGAACCTTCTCAGGGTAGGGCATTGATTCAGGAACCGCTGCACCGTTTTCTAGAAAAATGGGATTATCAGCTTGAACCAGGTGGCGATTATTCGTTTACGGTTCGGGCTCAGTTTTAAAATTGATATTTATTTTGGAATAATTCTTGACACTTTATGCTAAATCTAGCATAATAGAATTGTAGGCACAAACAAAAACAACAGGAATCGATAGCCATGAGAAAAAACTTCTTGAGACAATATTGTAAATATGACAAAAATATCATTCAAAACTATTGTATGGATTGGAAGTTCTCTGAACGATCTTAGAGAATTTCCAGAAGATGTACATGACATCATGGGCTATGCTCTGTATCTAGCACAAACAGGAGATAAATACGAATCTGCTAAACCTCTCAAAGGATTTGGAAGTGCCAAAGTTTTGGAAATTACCGATGACCATGATGGGGATACTTATAGAGCCGTTTACACCGTAAAATTTGCAGATACAGTATATGTTTTGCACGCTTTTCAGAAAAAATCAAAAAAAGGAATTGCTACACCACAACAGGATATTACCTTAATCCAAGAAAGACTAAAACGAGCTCAAGAGCATTACGAAGAGTTCAAGAATAAGTAGCGGTGAAAATAAGTAGTAATAGCAGTTACTTATATTTCTAAATAAGCTGGAAATTAACCGCTACTGTTGTAGAGATAACCAAGACAATATAAAAAGGAGATAATCGTGAGTAAAGAGATCGATATTCAAGTTAGTAGTGGTAATATATTTGCGGATTTGGGTATGCCTAATGCTGATGAAATGCTGATGAAGGCTGAACTGGTGCGCCAGATCAATGAGATAATTACTCAAAGGAAACTGAATCAACTTCAAGCAGCAGAAGTATTAGGAATTGACCAGCCAAAAGTTTCAGCCTTGATGAGAGGGAAACTGACAGGTTTTTCTACAGAAAGGTTGTTTCGGTTTTTAAATGCTTTAGGGTGCGATGTACAAATTGTAGTGAAGCCAAAGCTAAAATCACCTGAGATTCCTGGAATTAGTGTTGTCACTATCTGATGTCGGAAAAGCAGGCGCAGTTGCTTCTCGGTAAGCGCCACAATAATACATCGTCAAAACTGCCTTGTAAGCCCAGTGATTTGGCGGCACATCGGTAAAAGGATTTGGCAGAGTTTCCGCGCGATTCTGTACGCAAGCATTCAGGATTTGTTCGCGGGTTGGCTGGACTTGAACTAAAGAATTACTGGGCTTTATTGGTGCAAGCTTTTGTGCTTTTGCGGGAGATGAACAACAGGCACTAACTAGCAGTACAAATGCGGCAACGATTCTGATTTTAAGCATCTCATTACTTTTTGTGCGACAATATATCCTAACTTCCACTGCATTCCCTGCAAACTATGCCGAGTCCTATTCTCCGCAATCGTTATCAAACGATCAAAGACTTGGGACAAGGCGGTTTTGGCGACACATACTTAGCCAAAGATTTAGACTTACCCGGACATCCCCACTGCGTTGTCAAACATCTTCAGCCGAAACACCCCAATCCTGCTATTTTACCAGCTAAACGCTTACTCGACAACGACAGCAACGGTTTTCGAGTTGTGTGTGTGACTCCGTGGACTTCTTAGCCCTTTTCCCCTTTACTCTTCTTTCTTTTTCCCTCTCGCACGTAGCGCTAAAAATATGTTTTTTCAGATTCACCGCCGAACAGATTATAATTAGAAATATTGATTTTTATCACGAATAGTCCCATAGGAGATTTATAAAATGAATAACCTATTAGCAGAAACTTTTGCCACTGTCTCTCAACTACCCGAAGCAGAACAAAATGCCATAGCATCCTTAATTTTAGACAAGATATCAGCACCAAGAGTCGCGCCTTTCCTCATTTCCCAATCAGACATCGAAACCCTAGAAAAATCATACATTTTCCGAGACAAGACAGAAGTTATTAAATTTATTAACAAATATCCGTTTTTACTTCCCGTTGTGCTAGAAGCACCGGTTCAGATTAGCCATTATTTTCCCGAACAAAAACTATTACTTCAAGTCATCAATGACCCCGAAATTCCTAACTATATTCATCTGGTTCTCTCAATCATCTTAACAGACCTCGCTCCCGATGAAGCAATGGATAAAGAAGATGAATTGCGTAAAAATTGGTCTCGGGGATTATCCCATGAAATTCGGGAGAACTTTTATACGATTTTGGAATATACTGATGAGTTTTGATTGGTTGCAATATCTAAATTTAGCAAAAGAACTTGCTGGTCAAGCAACTATTCCTGCTGAACAGGAGGCGCGATTGAGGGATGCTATCAGTCGTTCCTATTATGCTGCTTTTATCTTAGCGCGGAACTATTTGCGAGATAAACAAGGTCATTCCCTGCCAAAAACCAGCGATATTCACCGCTATGTTTGGCAAGAATTTGATATTAATCCTGACTCAAGATGTCAATTAATCGCCGATAATTTAGCAGTGCTGCGCCGATATCGAAATCAAGCAGACTATGACGATAATTTTCCCTTATTATCTGCGATTGCTACTATTGCGATCAAGCGTTCTCAAGAAATAATTTCTAACCTAAGTAGTCTCTAAATATCAATTTAATCTGATTTTTTTTTTGCTGGAGTCGGGTTTGTTGCTTCATCAGCCGGTGGAGTCATGGAGCAAAATTTGGTGATAAATCGGCTCAAACTCCAACGCGAAAAGCTGAAATAGTCTGGTTTATTTACGGAGGAGTTGGTGCTGATTTAGGATGGCTTCCCGCGTAATAAACAAGTTTCTGAATCGTCTGGAGTGGGTGGAGTGTTCGTCATACCTGAGTCGATTCAGTAGTGCTTTCTATTTGAGGTGGTGTCAGGAAAACTTCGTCAATTTCATCGCTGAAAGCTGCTGCGAGTTCCGGGCTAGAAATTGCTTTAGCGCTTTCATGCCATTCATGAATTACAATCTCAATCTGATTCCATGCGCCAGATTCCGACTCAGCAAGTCGGTAAGCTTTTTCTAATTCAGCAATCAATTCGCACAGTTCATCTGAGTCAAATACTGTCAGCCAGTGATAGGGATTTGCTGAACTAATCGCTTCTCCCAATCGCAGCCGGTAAGCAGCGGCACTTACTTCAAATACAGTCAAAGAAAGCGTCGCAGCTTTTACCCACAGCGTCATCTCTTCCCGGCGCAGTAAAGCAAAATGCTGGTCGTTGCGAGTGATAGTGACAGGGTGTTCCATCGCCAAATCTAGAACTCGATTCAGTTGCTGGTTCAATTCTGTTGCGGTAATTAATTCATCGCCGTAAATAAGGCGCGAAGATTTACTTAGCATGGTTTTTGCGTTTTTATGAATTCAGTATAACATAATTATCAATTAACTACGTTAGCTAAGATCGGCTTAATTCTACGCCACCATCGCAATCAATTGTTTTCTAAGAACTTCCAAGAGAGCAATTACTTGCTCCCTAGTTACAGTGGGAAATCCATCTAAAAAATCATCAATTGACTCTCCGGCTTCTAAATAGTCAAAAAGTGTTTGGACAGGAACCCTAGTGCCAATAAAAACAGGTGTTCCGCCCATGATTTCACCAGAAATGCTAATTATCTGAAAATTCTGAGACATAAGCCTAAGTAGTTGTAGGGTGTGTCGCCTGCGATAAATTCCTAACTCAATACCAACAATCTGATAGATCCGCACCTGATGGATATATTACAAACCTTTGGACTGTTCCGATATCTGCCGCATTGCCACAGCCAACACGCTCAAAAACAATAGCCCGATCGCACCAGCCAACGGATTGCCGTTAATTCCTGTCACCCAATCCGGGACAGAGCCAGAATATCGCACTAACTCTCCGACGTTAATTATATAGTATCCCCAGACTAAACCTGCATGAATCCCGATCGACAAACCCAGCCTATCTTTGCTCTCCTCTCCTTTTAGGACTAATTTCAAATAATAATTCAGCCCGGTATAAGCAGACATCAAACTCCAGAAAGAAATTCATGTGTCCTAGAATTAATGGAGCATTCCTGTCTTTTGTCCAAGCAAAAGCTAAATCCACTGGAGGAAAGCGCTCAATGTTCGCCCTCAATACCAAAGCCCGCGCCTCAAACCTAGCCAAATTGCCTCCTAATGGAACAGAAAGTGTTTGACGTTCCCAAATTGCTCCTAATCTTAATCCCATTTCGTAGGGCAATACGTTAACACTAGAACCTGTATCTAGCAAGCCTGATGCACTTAAAGAGCAATTCTGATAAGTTAAAGTTAGTGGCAAGTAAGGCAATGTACTTAATGCACCCAGTTGCGGATCGATTTCGGTAAACGCAAATCTGACTTTATCAACCATGTTTTACTGCTTTTTCTTCTGATAATGCCTTTGCTAATACAGCAGCGGCTTCAAAAGAGTTGTAGGAATTAGTGCTAGATACTTTGCCTTGCTCTTCTAGCGGAACTATACCTGATTCTTGGAGTAATTCTGATACGATAAAATGCAGTAGTAAAAGTTTGTCAGTGTGAGGCAAATTTTTCACGAGTGGTAGAAGTTCAGCAAGCTGCATAAAAAGTTCCCCAGGTTGGTTGTAGAGTAGAATAATTGGCGGTTTAAACCGCGTCTATACAAACGATGTCCCTCTCTAAGAGACTATAGAATCAAGGGTGAAAATTTGGGAAGAAGGACTAAAGTCCTGACTACAAACCTTTGGACTGTTGGGACATCTGCCGCATTCCCACAGCCAACACGCTCAAAAACAATAGCCCGATCGCACCAGCCAACGGATTGCCATTAATTCCAGTCACCCAATCCGGCACAGAGCCAGAATATCGCACTAACTCTCCGACGTTAATTATATAGTATCCCCAGACTAAACCTGCATGAAGCCCGATCGACAAACCCAATCGATTTTGACAACTTCGCTTTGCCCAAATCAATATCAAACCCAGCAACAACAAGCCCGGAAACTGAGGCCAAGTCCGCAGCATTGCCTCCACGGGTTTGATAAAATGAGATAGGGCAAACACCAGACTGTTCGCCCGCACAGACATCGGATAACTGTAATCCCGCTGCAACTCGTCGAACAACCAACCCCGGAATACCAACTCCTCTGCAAAACCCACTCCCAGGGCGCTTAATAGCCCTTCTGCGATGATTCTCGGCAAATTATGAGAATTTTGCCATGCGACAAAACCGAGCAGTCCTTGCACAAAAAATAGGGTGAATGCGATCGAAATGCCGATCGCCAATCCCGTCAAAAGCTCAAAACCGTTTTGTCGCGTATTCACTAAACCGTAACTTTTGAGCAATTGCGTTTGTCTGTAAACCTGTTTTCCCCAGCGCGGAAGTAGCAACAAAAACTCGGTAAACAGCAATCCCATTGTCAGAATGGTTGCTAGGTTACTATCTTTAACTAAGAGATAAATTGGTACGGCTAGCGGTAGCCAGATTGCTGCTAAGATTAAGAGGAAAATTATTACACGTAATGGAAATGGATAACTGGCTATTATTTGGAGGCGGTTAATCATTGTTGTAAATTAAACAAGTTTTACATGATATCTGTAGGGACACAGCATTGCTGTGTCCTTACCAGGATGAGGACACAGCATTGCTGTGTCCATACCCGGATTATAAACACGCCATTGCCCTACCCCTAATGTACAAAGCCCACAGAAAAAGCTAGAATAGCATCATATCGGTAGAAACTTTAAGTAAAGCAAAGCTATAACATCAGGTAACAATGACTGAAGTATCGGATTTTTCAAATGTCGATCGCGAATTAGACGACACAATATTAAGCTTCGCAGACATTCAAGCAGAACTAAACCTGCGCCGCGCCAAAGATGCTCTGCGAGATATAGTAGAAAATCTCGATTTGACAGCACAAGAGCGAACTGGACTGGAGCCGGAAATTGGCGGCTTGGAAACCATGCTCGACAAGCTAGAGCGCGCTTGCGTGCAAATCGCTGTGTTTGGGATGGTAGGAAGGGGAAAATCTTCGGTTTTGAACGCGCTTTTGGGTCAAAATGTGTTTGAAACGGGCCCGACTCACGGGGTGACTCGCACCACAACTATTGGCCAGTGGGATGTCGGAGATGGTGTTGATGATGATTTACCCGATAGACTTTCGCCGGTTATTTACCGTTTGTCGCAAGTAGAATTAATCGATACTCCGGGAATTGATGAAGTTGACGGCGAAACTCGCGAACTTTTAGCCCGTCGCGTCGCGCAACAAGCCGATTTGATTTTGTTTGTGGTGGCTGGCGATATTACAAAAGTAGAATACGCAGCACTTTCGCAGTTGCGGGAAGCCGGAAAACCGATGTTATTAGTGTTTAATAAAATTGACCAGTATCCCGATGCAGACAGGCTGGCAATTTATCATAAAATCCGGGACGATCGCGTGAGAGAATTGCTATCTCCCGATGAAATTGTGATGTCGGCGGCTTCACCTTTGACAGCGCAGGCGGTGCGCCGTCCCGACGGAAGTATGGGAGTAAAAATGACGCGCAGTTTACCACAAGTACAAGATTTAAAATTAAAAATTTTGGAGATTTTAGACAGAGAAGGTAAATCTTTGGTGGCGCTGAATACGATGCTCTGTGCGGGGGATATTAACGAGCAGTTGGTGCAGCGAAAAATGGAGATTCGCGATGATGCTGCTAACCGGATTATCTGGAATGGGGTAATGACTAAAGCTGTGGCGATCGCCCTGAATCCAATTACAATAGTTGATATTCTCAGCGGGGCGGTAATTGATGTGGTGATGATATTAACTCTATCTAAAGTTTACGGCATTCCGATGACCGAAGCGGGGGCGGTGGAATTGCTGCAAAAGATTGCGATTAGTATGGGGGGAATTACTGCGGGGGAATTGTTAGCGAATTTTGGCTTAAGTTCTTTGAAAGGATTGCTGGGTTTGGCGACGCCGGCGACGGGTGGTTTGGCTTTGGGGCCTTATGTTTCTGTGGCTGTGACTCAAGCTGCAATTGCTGGGGTTTCTTGCTACGGAATTGGTCAAGTTACTAAGGCTTATTTGGCTAATGGTGCTTCTTGGGGTGATGATGGGCCGAAGGCTGTGGTGAGTAAGATTTTGGCTTCTTTGGATGAGGATTCTATTTTAAATCGGATTAAGGATGAATTGCGCGCTAAGTTGAATTTGGGAAGTGTGGAAAAACAGCAATCTTAGTAGTCAGTAGTCATTAGTCAGTAGTCAGTAGTCATTAGTCATTAGTAAAAAGAAGTAATTATGAAATAACAAACACCAATTCCCAATGCCCGATGCCCGATGCCCGATGCCCGATGCCCAATTCCCAATATTATGTTATTAACTATCTCCACAACTCGCGTCCCTGCTACGGATTTAGGCTATTTGCTGCACAAACATCCCGATCGCCTTCAATGCTTCCCGATGACTTTCGGACAAGCCAGCGTGTTTTATCCTGAAGCAAATGCAGACAAGTGCACGGCAGCTTTGCTGTTAGATGTCGATCCGGTTGGTTTGGTGCGCGGTAAGACCAAATCGGGCGATCGCCCTTTAGAACAATACGTCAACGATCGCCCCTACGTAGCCTCATCCTTTCTCAGTGTCGCCCTCGCCCAGGTCTTCCGTACCGCCCTATCCGGGCGCTGCAAAGACCGTCCAGAACTCGCAGAAACTGCCATTCCGCTGACAGTTAAGCTGTCGGTTTTGCCCTGTCGCGGGGGCGAGAAGTTCCTGCGCCAAATGTTTGAGCCGCTGGGCTATCAAGTCGCAGCAAAACCGCTGATTCTTGACGAACAATTTCCCGAGTGGGGCGCGAGTCCTTACTTTGCTGTGGAACTGCAAAATACACTGCGGTTAGCGGATTTGTTGAGCCATCTTTATGTACTAATTCCTGTCTTAGATGACGATAAACATTATTGGGTGGGCGATGATGAAATCGAGAAGTTATTGCGTCACGGCGAAGGTTGGTTGAACTCGCATCCCGCCCGGGAACAAATTGCCGATCGCTATTTGAAACGCCAGCGCCGTTTGACTCGCCTTGCTGTGGCACAATTAGCAGAAGAAGATAATCTCGATCCGGAGAAACTCGAAGTTTCTCACCAGCAAGAAGAGGAAGTTTTAGAACAGCGAATTAGCCTCAACGAACAGCGTTTAGAAGCTGTGATGACTGTTTTAAAAGCCCGCGGTGCTCAGCGAGTGGTAGATTTGGGCTGCGGTGAGGGAAAACTGCTGCGATTGCTTTTAGCCGAAAGTGCGATCGCCCAAATTACCGGAGTCGATGTGTCTTTTCGGGCGTTGGAAATCGCCAAGGAACGATTGCAGGTCGATCGCTTTTCTCCGGCACAGCAATCTCGCTTACAATTGATCCAAAGTTCCCTGATTTATCGGGACAGCCGCTTGACGAATTTTGACGCAGCAGCGGTGATTGAGGTAATCGAACATCTCGATTTAGAACGGTTGGCTGCTTTTGAACGGGTTTTGTTTGAGTTTGTGCGGCCGAAATTTGCGATCGTCACAACTCCCAACGTTGAGTACAATGTTCGGTTTGAAAACTTGCCGGCGGGTAAATTTCGCCACCGCGATCACCGCTTTGAGTGGACGCGCGCAGAGTTTCAGACTTGGGCGAATGGGGTGGCTGAACGGTTTGGTTTTAGGGTGGAGTTTCGATCCGTTGGATCGGAGGATTTAGCACTTGGTTCGCCTACACAAATGGCAATATTTGCTTTGATAGAATAACTGCTACAGTTTTTTGTGCTTACAATGTAGTTAAACTTGGAAAAAGGCAGGCTTCAGCTATGAGCAAATCTATCCAAACCCAGATAATTAAAGTCGATCGGTCTCAAGGAATTCGCATTCCTAAATCTTTATTAGAGCAAATTGGTATTAGTGAAGCAGTAGAAATCGAAGTTCAGGGCGATCGAATCGTCATTCGTGCAGCTATAAAACCGCGTGCTGGTTGGGAAGAAGCGTTCGCAAAAATGGCCGAACAACATGATGATGTCCTGCTTGATGATGTCATAACTACTGAGTGGGAGGAGAATGAGTGGCAATGGTAGTCAAACGTTTTGATGTTTTTTTAGTTAATCTCGACCCCACTGTTGGCAGTGAAATTAAGAAAACAAGACCTTGTTTAGTGATTTCACCCGATGATATGAACAAGCGCATTTCCACTGTCATCATTGCTCCAATGACAACGAAGGGGCAAGCATATCCCAGCCGGATAGCTTGTAATTTTCAAGGCAAAGATGGACAAATTATCCTGGATCAAATTCGGACTGTTGACAAAAATCGATTAGTTCAATATCTCGGTAAAATCAGCGCTGACGAACAAAAAGCTGTTTTAGATATTCTGGCGCAGATGTTTGCTGAATAATATTATTAAACTATGAAAATTACCATTCCCGAACTATCTTTAGTCCTGCTCATCGGTGCATCCGGTTCCGGCAAATCCACCTTTGCGCGCCAGCATTTCCAACCGACAGAAATCATTTCATCCGATTACTGCCGCGGCCTGGTTTCCGACGACGAAAACAATCAAGCGGCTACCGCTGATGCTTTTGAAGTGCTGCATTTAATCGCTGCTAAACGTCTGGCTGCGGGTAAATTAACTGTGATTGATGCTACGAATGTGCAGCCAGAAAGTCGCAAACCGCTGTTAGAATTAGCCCGAAAATATCATTGCTTTTTAGTAGCAATTGTGCTGGATTTACCCGAAAAATTGTGTGCCGATCGCAATCAACAGCGTCCAAACCGCAATTTTGGCAGTCATGTCATTCGCCGCCACGTTCAAAATTTAAGACGATCGCTCCGAAATCTCGATCGCGAAGGCTTCCGCTACGTTCACATCCTCCGTTCCCCAGAAGACATCGCAGCAGCCCAAATCGAGAGACAACCGCTGTGGAACAACCGCAAACAGGACACAGGCCCCTTTGACATCATCGGTGACGTTCACGGATGCTGCGGCGAATTGTCACAATTGCTGCAACAGTTGGGCTATCAAATTGTCGAACCATCCAGCGCATCTGGCTTTTGGGATTATCCCACCTACGCCCATCCAGAAGGTCGTAAAGCCGTGTTTTTGGGAGATTTGGTCGATCGAGGCCCCCGCATTCTCGACACTCTCAAACTCGTCCGCAACATGGTAGCAGCATCAACCGCTTTGTGCGTCCCCGGAAATCACGACATCAAATTATTGCGAAAACTCAGCGGCAAAAATGTCAAAATCAACCACGGACTCGAACAAACCTTAGCAGAAATTGCAGATTTACCGGATGAATTGCGCGAATCAGCAGTTAGCGAAATTAGCCAATTTCTAGATAGTTTAATCGGGCATTACGTCCTCGACGGTGGCAAATTAGTCGTCGCCCACGCCGGAATGAAAGCAGAACTTCAGGGACGCGCATCGGCCCGCGTTCGAGATTTCGCATTGTACGGAGAAACCACAGGCGAAATCGATGAATTCGGCTTACCAGTCCGCTACAATTGGGCCGCAGAATATCGAGGTCAAGCTGCTGTTGTTTACGGACATACCCCGATTCCCGAAACAGAATGGTTGAACAATACTGTTGATATTGACACAGGCTGCGTTTTCGGCGGCAAGCTAACAGCTTTGCGGTATCCTGAAAGAGAATTTGTCAGCGTTCCTGCTGCGATGATTTACTGCGAACCAGCCAAACCGATCGCATTTCCATCCATTGCAACTCCAGATAACAGTTTTCCCGCCACAAATCTCACCGCCCAACAGCAGTTTGATGACGTGCTGGATATTGCCGACGTGCTCGGAAAACGCATGATTTCAACCAGGCTGCAACGTAACATAACAATTCGCGCAGAAAATGCGATCGCAGCCCTAGAAGTAATGAGCAGATTTGCCGCCAATCCCAAATGGCTGATTTACTTACCGCCCACCATGTCTCCCGCTGCTACCTCCCAAGAACCCGGACTTTTAGAACATCCAGCCGAAGCCTTTAACTACTACCAACAGCAGGGCGTATCAACAGTTGTCTGCGAAGAAAAGCACATGGGTTCCCGTGCAGTTGTCATTGTTTGCCGCGATGAATCGGCGGCCAAACGGCGCTTTGGGATTCTCAACAACAGCATTGGCATTTGTTACACCCGTACAGGTCGCCATTTCTTCGATAATTCTACCTTAGAAACCGAGTTTTTAACGCGGGTAAATCGCGCTCTTTCTGCCAGCAATTTTTGGGATAAATTTAAAACCGATTGGGTGTGTTTGGACTGCGAATTAATGCCTTGGTCTGCCAAAGCTCAAGGTTTATTGCAAGAACAATATGCTGCCGTGGGAACCGCATCCCGTCACGGGTTTGCAGAGGCGATTCAGCAGCTAGAACAGGCGAAACAGCGGGGAGTTGAGGTTGATTCTGTGTTGGCTAGCTACCGGGAACGAGCCGATTTAGCCGATCGCTATGTCAATGCCTACCAGCGCTACTGCTGGCCCGTGAAATCCATCTCCGACCTCAAGTTAGCGCCTTTCCACATCTTGGCAACCGAGGGAAATGTTCACACCGATCAGAATCACTGCTGGCACATGGAACAGATAGCAGAAATCTGTAATTTTGACCTAGAATTGCTGTTAGCTACTCAATACAAAGTAGTTAGAATTGCCGATCTTGACAGTCAATTCGCAGGGATTCAATGGTGGGAAAAAATGACTGAGACTGGGGGCGAAGGGATGGTGGTTAAACCGATGGAATTTATTGTGAACAATAGCAAAGGACTCGTACAGCCTGCGATCAAATGTCGCGGTAAAGAGTATTTGCGAATTATTTACGGTCTGGAATATTCTTTGCCGGAGCATTTAGAAAAATTGCGATCGCGCGGGCTTTCTGGCAAGCGTTCTTTAGCTTTGCGAGAGTTTGCTCTCGGTGTAGAATCGTTGGAGAGATTTGTGGCTGGTGCTCCGTTGAGGCAAGTTCATGAGTGCGTTTTCGGAGTTTTAGCGATGGAGAGCGAACCTGTCGATCCGAGGCTGTAATCTGAAGGTTGGATGCGCTTAGGAATGAGAATGAAATAACTTATAATCTTTATTGTTCTTGTGGGATGGGCGTCCCGCCCGTCCAGAAAAGACGGGCGGGACGCCCATCCCACTTTTAAGAGTGTAAATTATTTAATTTGCGATCCTTATTGCTCATTCATTTCTCCCTACTAATCGCTCAACTTCCGATGTCGATAAATTCATCATTTGTGCAACTTGCTCTAAATTCATTTCCGATTTTAACAGTTGAGAAACGAGCGATCGCAAAGCTGATTCTGCCGCCAGTCGTGCTTGTTGTTCGGCCAGCCGTGCTTGTTGTTCGGCCAGCCGTGCAGAATGTTCTGCCCGCCGTTCTTGTTCTGATTGCTGATAAGTCTTCAGAAACTCTCCTGTTTGAGGATTTCTAAACCTTAATTCTCCAGAAACTAAGTGCAATTCCAGTCCCAATACTTCGCTGTACAGCCACAGCGTATCGAAGGCGATATTATTGACAGGAATCGGATCGTACTGGTTGTTTACTAAACGCACTCCTTGCAATATCGGATTCAAATAATCCCCAGACGGATCGTACTGGAAGTATTCCCTGACTCCCAAACTTCGATATATTTCTGGTTTGGTTTCTTGGTCTACATCTTGAGTTGTTTCTGAGGTTATTTCTAAGACAAACTGCGGTGCTATCCCTGCTTCTTTCCAGATTTTATAGTTATCTCTCTGGCGTTTTCTGACTCCAAATACTACATAAATGTCGGGAGCAACTACTGCTGATTTGTTTCCTTCTTC
The DNA here is from genome assembly GCF_020738665.1 of Microcoleus sp. PH2017_08_TRC_O_A. Lineage (NCBI taxonomy): Bacteria > Bacillati > Cyanobacteriota > Cyanophyceae > Oscillatoriales > Microcoleaceae > Microcoleus > Microcoleus sp. PH2017_08_TRC_O_A. The sequence goes on along the minus strand of NZ_JAEQCE010000016.1, from coordinate 13,393 downwards.
GTAATACACGAAAGAATTTGCTGACACATAGACATCCGATCGCCCTTGAAAGTGCTGCTTCAGAGCTTCCACGCCGTAAGTCATGTAATCGCGCGTGATGTCACTTTCCGCCATCGGTTCTCCGTCGCTGCTGGGATATTCTATTTCTTCTTCGATTTGTTGAGTTAAAACTGTCACGGTTTAAGTCTCCTCAATTCTCGCTGATCTTATTTTAGCAGGTTCGATAAATTTAAGCATAAAAAAACGGCGTTTGTTAAGGACAAACGCCATTTTTTACCGATCAATTAGACTTACGAACGTGGCGTCTTATCTTGTTTAAATGACGCTAGCCATCCGCGAAGTTCGTCGGCCGCAATCTCGCGCCCGCCCAAACCAAAAGCTAGAGCAATCCCAACGGCGATCGCCCCGAGCAACAGCCCGAAAGCCAAATTCACAATATCGCTGCCAATGCCCATCTGTTGCAGCGCCAAGGCTCCAACAAAAGCAATCACCGCGATTCGAGCCGTTTGGCCCAACAGCCGCGCTTGGCGAGTTCCAGAGCTAGCAATCAAACTAAACGCCAGATTCGCCAAATACAAGCCGATCGCAAATACCACCAAACCAGACAGCACCCTACCTGCAACCAGCACAATACCGCTAACAATCGCAGTCAGCGCTGGAATCTTCAGCACGTCGGTAGCCGCCACCACAGCAAACAGCATGATGCCTACCTGCACCACAATGCCGACAAATTGCGAAGGCGTGCGTGCCGCAACATCCGGTTCCTGAAGTACGGTTGCGTCGGGATCCGTCGAACTCGACGACGGTAGTCGCAGCGGCTGTTTCGGCTGCATTCCCAACCAAGAAAAGACATTGTTAAAGCCAATTCCCGTCAAGATATTCGTCACCAAATCGCCGATCCAGCGCCCCAAAAAGTAAGCAACCGCGAGAATTATCGCTGCTGTAAAAATGTTGGGAAGCGCGCCCAGAATCGTATTGAGCATCGCGATCGCCGGCAAGGAAATCGCTTGGATGTCCAAAGCATTCAAAGCTGCGATCGCCGTAGGAATCAAAATCAACACATAGACAATTGTGCCGATAATCCACGACAGCGATTGTCCGCCCGAACTCCGGGAAATGCCAAACCGAGCGCCCAAACTGTCCGCGCCAGCAGCAGCCAGCAGATTCGTAACAATCCGCTGCACAACTTGAGCCAGCAGCCAGCCCACAAACCCAATCAGCACAGCTTCCAGAATCTTCGGAATTGCCGCCAAAATTTGGTTCAGCAAATTATTCACTGGCAGCAGAGCCTGCTGTAAATCCAGCGATTCGAGAACCAACGGCAAAAACAGCAGAAAAATGAACCAGTACAGCGCATTTGCCAGAGTATCGCTCAGCAGCAAAGGAGTCTCGGTGGGTGCAGTACCCACCTGCTGGTTCAAGCGCTCGTCTACGCCAAAAGTCCGCATCGCCCGCGACAAGGCTAATTTGGCAACTGTCGCCACCACCCAAGCAATCCCCAAGAAAATTAGGGCTTTAGCCAACTTCGGCAAAGCACCAGCAATTTGGTTGAGAAAAGTATTCAGCGGTTGCGAGACAGCCGTGAGATTCAGCCTGTTGAAAAAGGCAACTAGGAAAAAGATAAAAATGATCCAGAATACCGCACCGGAAATCCATTTTTCCACTTGCGGCGATCCTTCTCCTTCCGGGCGCCCGGTAATCCAAGCAGCCAGTCGGTTGTCGATCGTCGTTTTCTTGAGCAATCCGCCGACTAAAGATGAGACGAGGGCTGATACGATCAAGCCAATTAGCAGGATGCCGATCGCCCAGACGAGATTTTCAATGTCTTTGCCCGCAAATAGATTGTTTAATCCCCGCTCCGCTTCTGAGAGCGGATTCGGGGCTACCTGGGCCTGTGCCAAGATTCGATCGGACACAACCGCCATTGGGCCCGATATCGGTTGAGTTATTTCTTGCCAAGTTTCATTCATTGTTTTTTCAGGTTAAGGTCAGATTTGACAAGGAAAATAAGAAACTGTAAGAATACGCTTCTAGCTTGCAGGTTCTCATGTCAATTCGTCAAGTTTTCGAGCAATCCATTGAAATTCGCGCTGCTGCTACGTTGGTGGAGCGCTGTATAGTCGATCGCACTTTAATGCACAAATGGCTCAATCCGCTGCTGCGTTGCGATCCAGAGGGCGAATGGGATACTGCTGTAGGAAGTCGCAGTTTATTTATCATAAAAATTCCCGTTTTGCAACCCACTTTAGAGAGTGTTGTGTTGGAGCGACAACCCGGTTTAATTGTATGGGGGTTCGACGGATATTTCAAAGGATGCGATCGCTGGGAATGCCAGCCCCAAATCCAAGGGACTCTCTTGATTAACCGCTTTGAATTTCAAATTCCCAATCCTTTAATTAGATTTGGATTCAATCGCTTTGCAGCCCCTTGGACGCAAAAAGATATGAAAAGCCAACTGCGCCGGCTCAAACGGGTAGCCGAGCAATTATCTCAAGAAATTGGCAAGGTGTAATGGGGAATTGGTAATTGGGTAATGGGTCATCGGTAATGGCTGAAAAGTAAGAGATAATAGGAAAAGAAAGCACCAATTCCCTATGCCCTATGCCCTATGCCCTATGCCCTATGCCCCATTCCCCATTCCCCATTCCCCATTCCCAATCCAGAGCAAAATGATTTACTTCCCAGCCCCCGATGATGAGTTGGGCTGACAAATCATTTGTCTTGCTTGACCAGCCGTACTTTGCAAACCCGGGGAATTCTGATACATAGCTTGCAAATCTTGGATATCTTTAATCACTCGCTGGTAGATAGCCATAGCTTGATTGCCATCAACTTCTAAAGCCGGAGGAGTGTAATTTTGCATCACTTCCATCAGGGATAGTTTGCCATCTTTGGAAGCTGCAACCAAAGCATCGCGCAGTGCCGGCGCGCTTTGTGCCTTTGTAGCCGGGGTATAAGCAACCTCACCCAATTGCTTGAAAACAATTTCCCCAAAATAAGTATTTGCCAGCCGCGAAACCATTTGGGGATCTAAAGCCACTTCTCGCGTTAATATTTCGCGCACCGATTCGGGAGTTTGTTTCGCAAGACTCAAAACACTTTGCAGTTGAGATGATGGTTTGCCGGTTTGTGCAAAGCTTTGCAAATCGCTCATTGGTAAAGTTACGTCAACAGCACCGTATTTTACGGTAACTTTGTCTAATGCAAAGGCTTTGCTACTGCTCAGCAATACTGTACTTGTTCCCACCAAAAGCGCCAAACCTAATGATAAAGACTTTGAGATTCTTTTGGCTAAATGGGCTGACTGCGGTTGCATTCCGTTAAGATAACCTTGTTGAAACTTAAAGTTCATGAGTTTATGCCTCTTTACGTCAAAATACTTTTTCGTTCGATCGAATGCCCAGGTATCAGTCGGGAAAGTGGATTCAGAAGTTCCGTAAATGACCTAGGTATTATACAGTCATGTCAAGCCAATTGAACCTATCAAAAGATAGGTGTTAATTCATAATTTATATGTTATACTCCGATTTTTGACAATTTTATATACCTTTGCAAAACTTATAAAAGCGAGATTTGGCGATCGCCCTGTAACTATATAGATTGTCGGTTTCACCTGTGATGTTGTGCGAGCCAATAGCTGCAACCTTGACTAGCGATCGCAAATTTAAGTTTAGTTTTGGTCGAGCCTTTCGAGCAATAGGCGAATTCTAGCAGCATCCTCAGCATTCGGAGCATTGGTAATGTATAGTTCCAAATCGTGCCGCGCCTCGGCCAAGCGCCCCAGTTGATAATAGAGAATTCCGCGATCGCGCCTTTCCAAGAGTGCATCAGGAAACAGCAGCAAAAGCCGATCGATCGCCGCCAGAAACCTCATAGCATCACCCTGTTGGAAGTAAATCGCCTTCAGATTTCCCAGCATTCGCCCCAATAACTGCCGCGGACTTACCGGCGCGAGAAAAGCCGGCTGCAACTCCATAGGTTGACCGTAAATTTGAGAAAGCCTCCCTTGACAATCTTCAGGAAATAGTATCTCGCCACCATTAAACGCATCCACAAAAATCCCAGCATCCTCAAAATCCGGCCTAATCAAAAAATGTCCCGGCATCCCAATCCCCACCATCGGAAAATCAATCCGCTTAGCAACCTCCAAATAAACCAAAGATAAAGAGATGGGAATACCAGTGCGGCGATCGATCACTTGATTCAAAAAGCTATTGCGGGGGTCGTAATAATCAGCATTATTGCCGGAGAATTCCAAATCGTCATACAAATAGCGGTTAATAGTTTGAATGATCCGCAGCGGATAATTCTGTGGCGGGAGGCGCAAACGCACTCGATCGGCGATCGTGTCAAGTGCGTTGAGATAATCGAGAGGCTCAAAATTCGGGTATTCTTCCAAAGCCATGTACAGCGCAGCTTTCGCCAGATCGATCGCAGCGTCTGGCTGATTAATTTCTTGATAAAAGAGTTGTCGGGCGATCGTCAAATCCATATTTATAATTGATTAATTTTTTAATAAACATCGTGCGAGATTGCCTCTGGCGTATTTAAATTGTATATCCTGATTGAGAGGTAGAGAGTCCGATGGGGATCGGGGGATAGAATTCTCCATCGTCATCGAAATATACAATTTAAATGCTGCAACAGCTTAGACATCCTGTAAATAACCTATGAATGGCAGAGTGCGAGTTCGATCTGGAGCATCTCAGTTTTACATTATTATTATTATAGTGCTGTCCCCGCTCGCATATTGTACAATACGTGAGCGGGGACAGCACTCAAAGAAAAAATGCTTTTTACAAAACCCAGATGCACCCAAATGCGAGTTCGAGCGAAGATGGCAGAGACTCCTATTTTACCCTGAAATTCAGCTTCGGGAATACACCCGGACTCATCTAGATAGAGACAATACTTTAATTTAGATTTTAAATTGATAAAATGGTAATCTACTGCACAAATATAGATAATCGAAATTGCAACCGTGAATGTAGAACAAATCGATCGCCTGCTAGCTCAGTGGAAACAGAATCTCGATCGCATCAGTCAAAATCTGATTGATTTGCATGGATTGCCAACCTATCAACAACTCACTGCTATGCCGTCTGACGTTGAGTTAACTGGCAAAACAAAAGCAAAGGTTGTTCCCGCACTCAGTGCGATGAATGACCTCTTTCAGAATTTTGATTTGTTAGTTAAAACGATCGATCGGGCTGTGATGCTCCGCAAGCAAGTTCCTAAGTTTTTGATTTCCAGTGCAGAATCTCAACTGCGTGAAATTGAATATCTTTTAACGGGAAATTCGATTCAACTTGGCGAACAACAAATTCCTCTAGCACAGCGAGACTTACTAAGTGCAGCCCAAACCCAAAATGCAATTGCACCTGCGAAATTACTGGAGGTGATGACTGCTGCTTTTCAAGTCGCGAAAGATGTGGTTGTCGCAGTGGAGACGGCACGATCGCATTTAGCAGCACAACTGACGCGAGCCCAAACTGAAATGCGATCGCTCCAAACTTTAGCTGACTCTCTCGGTATTCGGAGGAGTAATGAACTAGCAGTTGCTCAGCAAAATTTGCTCGATTTTGGCGATCGCATTATCTGCGATCCGTTAGGTGTCAGCGATGAGTTCGAGCGAGAAATTGAACCAATTATCATTCGATCGAGACAGTATTTAGAGGAAATAGCTCGGCAAAAAGCATCGGTTAAACAAGAATTATCTCAAGCGCATCAACTTCTGCAAAACTTAATTCATTTAAATCAGCAACATCAAACTATTTTTGCAGAGTATCAGGAAAAAATAACAGAAGCTGCAACGCGATCGCAGCCTTTAGCGGACGAACAAATTGAAGCTTTAAATCAGTGGCTCGCTCGACTAGAAATTAAGTTCAAAGAAGGCATATTTCAACCAGTTAAGATTGGTTTACAGAATTGGCGAGTCAGAACGCAAGAGTATTTATCCGCTCAACAACAAGCCTATACAGACAATCAAACTGCGCTAGAAATGCGTCAAGAATTGCGAGGACGACTCCAAGCACTGCAAGCTAAAGCATTAGCCAAAGGGATGGCAGAAAACGAACAATTGAGTCAAATTGCCCAACAAGCCAAGCAATTGTTATATACTCGACCTACTCCGTTAGGGCAAGCAATCCAGCTTGTCAGTGAGTATGAAAAGTTATTGAATCGTTCTTTTAAGTCGATATAAATGACATCTTGCAGCATTATCAATAATCCTGTAGGGGCTGGTTCGCCAACAGCCTAAAAGGTAGCAGACAGGTTAAATAAACCAGCCCCCACCCCACTGACATCTTGCAGCATTATCAATAATCCTGTAGGGGCTGGTTCGCCAACAGCCTAAAAGGTAGCAGACAGGTTAAATAAACCAGCCCCCACCCCACGAAAAAGCCCCAATTGACTTCTTTGGAAGATCACGAATATTCCTTCAAACGCAAATTGAGTCCAAAAAAGGTTAAAATAGCGATCGCACTAATTAACGCAAGACTCCACATCTCAAATTGGTAGGTATTTTTAAACGATCGATCGAGCAGAGACAACTGCAAAATATCATCACTTGATTGCTTAGATTTATCGGGCACATAACCTACACTTTTAAATCCCCGATCGAGATTCTCTGTAAACGCGGTTAAATTAATGTCTGTTACATCATTGTGTTTTTTAAGGAATTGAGTGAACGCCCAATTAGATTGCCCTTGTTTATTTCCCGTACATAGTGCGATCGCTTCAGCTCTTTTGTCGCTATTTACCAGCGAGCGAATTTGTTTGTCAATGTTAACATAAACCCCAAATGCCGATAACATTTCCACCGCCGCGTCTCGCTCTCCACCAAAAGTAATATTGGCAAATTCTTGGGCGAATAATCCAGTAAAACCCGCGACACCCTGGACGTTGGATGGCTTGAATTCCTTAGCGACAGACTCAAAATCCAGCAGATTGGCGGGGATGACGGCAATTTTCGCCATTTTCTCAACAAATTTGCGTTCGTGTTGAGCCGCAAATTCTCGATCGAGCAAATAGCGGCTTTCATCGGCATTAGCACTGTAGGCAAGAGCGCGAGCCTGTCGCAACGGCAAAAGCGAGTTAAAGGCATCCTCCTTAGCGACTTTCAGATGATAGGAAGCCGCATTTAGTGCATTGGTGATATAAAAGAATAAGACGATCGCACATAGGGTAGCTCCCAACAAATAGGGATTGAGATTGCGGCGCATTCGGTGGTAGAGAAACAGTTGTAATAGTCCCAACATGACAAGTGGCAAGAGGTTGCCAATAACTGCGAGGAACAAGAGGTTAGCCGATCGCGCTTTTTGTGAGATATAAGCTCGATCCAGACTCTCTAAGTTAACATTTTGCAATTGTTCGGCAGCAGGTAGTAAAATTGAGTCCAAAATGTTTGCTGCTTTGCGATACGCCTCCAAAAGCGATCGCGAATCCCCCCGTTCGTTCGCCAATCGCGCCCGTTCGATTTGCGTCATGTAGTCCCCCAACGATAGGATCAGCGTGCGAATCTGTTGGCGTTCTGCATCCCCCTCCGTAATGTTCTCCGCCGCTAATGCCAGGAGTTTAGACAGTTTTTCTTGCCGTCCCCGATAATCTTTAGCGGCTTGAGGATTCTCGCCCGGTTTGACGAGCAATTCGTTAGCAGCATTGGCATCCAAATCGGCGAGGCTATCTTTAATTCGCTGGGCAGTTAAGACGCTGGGTGCGGTATTTTTGCCGATGGTTTCGATCGCATCGCGCTGCATTTTCACTGCTTCATTGGCAGTCCCCAAGGCTAAAAGGCTGACTCCCCACACCAGGTACAATCCCCATCGCAGAATCTGAGGGGTGGTGAATTTGGTTTGCCAATTTGCGATCGAACTGGGCTTTTTTCTTGAAGCAGAATTGGTGGTAACTTGGCTCATAAATTTGGTAATGGGTAATTGGTTAAAAGATGCGGACTTAAGTCCGCACTACGAACTGTTTTTGTTATTGTGGTAATCTATCGGACATGATATAATTTGTCATTGGTGGGGGAGTTTTTATCAATTACCGATTTGCCTGCTAGTTAAGACTGGGTAATATTAACAATCATCTTTGTCCAATGTCCCAACGTAATTTCATCCCCATCTTTCAGACTAATATCTGTCATCGGCACAAGTTCAACCCCATTGAGAAACGTACCGTTGGTGGAACCGATATCGCGCAGGATTAATGCCCCATCTGGTTGGCGGTGAATGACGGCGTGGCGGTGGGAAATGGCATCGTCCAAATCGAGGGCGAGATCTGGATAAATGGCGCGGACATCGCTAGTGCGTCCGATGAGGGTACTGGGTTTTTCCATAGGGAAAGTCATGGGGGTAAACGCGGGCGGTTCCGGGCTACCTTCACAGCGCAAAGTGCGATCGACTGTGATGAGAAGTTCGGGAGTTCCTGTCGTTGTGGGTGAGGTAGATGTCGGGGAAATATGGGTTGCGCCCGCATCTATAGTACCCGCATCCAAAACAGAAGATGCGATTCCTGATGCCTTGGGAATTGGAATTTCTCCACTCGCACCGGTGACGAAGTTATAGCCACAAATTTCGCAGAAGTTGCCGCTATCTTCCTCGTGTGGAGTCGCGCAATCGGGACAGTTAATGGTAGCTGTGGCAACTCGAACGGGCGGACTTTTGGCTTCGACAGCCGCACCTCCATTAATCTTCGCGCCGCATTCCGAACAATAATCGGATTCGATCGATTCGTGACCTTTTGGACACTGATAGACTGACATAATTATCTATACGATTTTGGATTTTGGATTTTGGATTGCCGATTGTGGATTCTAGATTTGGGATTGTATAGCAACCGCCACATAGGTTAGGACATAAATCAATACGATTGCGATCGGAGATTGTCACAGGGAAAACTCATGAAACATAGACACTGCGTTGGCGAAGCCTGCCCGAAGGGCTTATGCTTCGTTCCTCTCTTCGGACAATCTTAACTGAACCGTATCGGGACATAAATAATGTCATAAATAGATCCTAATACCCTTGAGCAGAAACGGTTAGATGCTCGTACTATGTAACTGTCAACTGTCAACTGTCAACTGTCAACTGCTATAGATTTGGGATGGCTAATTTCTCGAAATTCGTGCCGTTTTAGTCGATCGAGTTTCCAATGCCATTTCATCTTCCTTCGCCACATTCCGCTTCAAACGAACTGTTCCCGTGGGTGCATCTTCCACCTCCACCACCTGGCGCAGCAGTTTCGCCGTTGCCTCATTTCCGGAGTCATGGGCGAGTTTGACAGCCCTTCCCAGCTTAGCCGTCGCCACTTCTACATCACCTTTATCGCGGGCTTCAAGTCCTTCCTGAATGGTTTGCGCGAGTTCTGCTTGTCCGGTGTAGTGCGCCACTCGCCGATCGATTTTCGTAGATTTCTGTTCGTCATCCGTCCACACCGCTAGAATCCGGGCCTCGGTAATTTTTGTTTCCACCCCATCAGCGGTGTAAATTAAACTCGCCCTTCCCGCCAGCATCTCATCTCCCACATTACCGGGATTCACCTCAATGCAGAAGTGGTAATCGCGCGATTCTGCCGTTCCCCAAGCCCCTGTCGGATAGTCGCAAACTTGCGGTTTAATAGATTGGGCGCGATCGGTCAAATCGACAATTTCGGGACTAACTTGCTTGCAGAATCGCACCTTTGCCCCTTGGGGAGTCCACAAACGCAAGGCGACATCACTCACCGTTTTAGTCATTGCTTGGGCGAGAATGGTTTGGAAATCCGCTTCTATTTGCACCGCGTTGGCGATGATATCGGTGGTTCCGAGTAGCCTGTTGGCAATGAACTGAAGCTGTTTGACGCGCCAGTCGGTTCCCACGCCCCGACAATCGCACTGAAATACACCTTCGCACGCTTGCAGCACCTTTTCCATGCGTTTTTGGTCGGAATCATCGTTCTGCCCGTCGGTAAGCAATAGGGCTTGTCTGACGGCATTGGGCATCTCTTTGAACTGCGTTAGTGAAGCTTCCAGCCATTGAGACATTAATGTACCGCCACTGGCTTGGACTTCTTTAATTTGGGAAATGGCTTGGGATTTGTTTTCTACTGTGGCTAGGGCAGTGGGAAAAATTACCTGGGCGCGAGTGGAACCTACCACGATAAAAAAGGAGGTATCCGCCGGAATTAACTGCACGAGTTTAATCATCGCATTTTTGGCGGCGTGGATTTTTGCGCCCTGCATCGAACCGGAAATATCGCAGATAATCCCGAAGAGTTTGCCTCCTGTTTGAGGTGCGATGCCAATATTTTCGTCCCCACGGACGGTGACGGTCATAATGGCATTGACTTCTCTGGAACCTTGATGAAGGTAGGGATTTTGGAAGACTTCGGCTTGGAATTGGGTAGACATTGTTTTTGAGTTTTTTGAATGAATTTTGAGTAAATGCGATCGATGCTTTTTTCAGTAAAAATGATGCTAATTTACAGATTGAGAAAAGAGATTAGAGTGTAGGTTGAGTAGAACTGAGATCTTGCAGTATTATCAATTATCCTGTAAGGGCCCGTGAGCCCACTATCTATAATGAACATCGACAATTTACAAAAACTCGCCCTCACCTAACGACAGAAATTCGTGAAGCGCAGCTATCCCGTAGGGAATCGCACAATCTCAGAAACCGGGTTTCTTTTTATATGCTTCGTACTCAGCAGACCTTATTCGCAGAAACCCGGTTTCTCGCCAGCCAGCGATAGAATTGCGATCGCACATTCCCCAATTATATCAAAGAGCGCGATCGTGAATCTCTCGTTGGGTGGGGGCAGGTTTATTAAGATTGTTGGTACTCATTAGATATGGTTGGCGAACCTGCCCCTACAGGTTAATGGAGAACGTTGCAATATCTTATTTACATCCGTTACATTCCGTACACAGCTTCATTGCCAAACTTCCTTCTTCCTTCTTATAATATTATCCTCAAACGACTAACAGAGTGACAGTAATGTTATCTCGACCGCCACAAGAGCGAGCAAATTCTACGAGATGGCGCCCCATCCCGATCGCATCTTCTGAAGCATTGCCCTTGACAAGATCGGCGAGTTGTGGGGCGTCGGGTGCATAATTCCACAATCCATCCGTACAAAGTAACAAATATCCAGAACCGGGAATCGGAAACTGCACGATCGAAGGAACCGCATCCTCTTTGGCATCCACACCCAGCCAGCGCGTAATGGCATGAGCTTTATCGGACTTGCTAGCTTCGGCTGCGCTCATTTGTCCCGATGTAACTATTTCGTTCAACCAAGAATCATCTCGCGTCAGCAGTTGGGAGTTTTCCCGATCGATCCAGTAGGCGCGACTATCTCCCAACCAAGCAATTGTCGCGATCGAATTTTGTACTACCGCCGCAACAATCGTCGTCGAAGGTGCATCTTGATTCAAACTCCTATGAGGAATAACACAGACTTCATTGAGTGCGGCAGCGATTCCGTGTTGGAGAGCTGTTTCTGGGGAAAGATGTTTTTCTAGAGCAGTGACAATGGCATCTCTGGCACCTTCTGCCGCTGCTTTTGATGCCAATTCGGGAAACTGAGAACTCGACACCCCATCGCAGGCGATCGCAATATAAGTGTTACTGCTTTCTATTACCGCACAAGCGAAGTAATCTTCATTGCGTTCGTGTCTCAATCCCCGATCGCTCACTCCCGCGAAATTAGGCTGAAGATTTACTTCCATGCGATCGGTTTCTCGGACTTGCCGATATTCATTTTTGAACCCGCAAACCGAACAGTATCCATCGGCATCGATCGCCTCGGGTGCCGCGCCGCATTTATTGCATAGTTTTGTAGAAGTTTCAGTAACATTGACGGGTGAATTGACCAGTGGCGTACCGCATTCTTCGCAAAAGCGATCGTCTGTTTGAACTAAAGCTTCACAGTTAGGACATTGCATAGTTTGGGTCTTAAAAAAGCATGAGTAATATCGCTTCCTGCTGGATCGGAATGATTTAACCGCAGAGGGCGCAGAGAACACAGAGAGAGACAAGAGAGATGAATAATTCTGATGTTACCGGATTTGATATAACAAGAAAATATGGCGGTTCAAAACGCGGCTACAGGAGTAAAATCGGCCTGTGCAGGTTGAAAATTCCTGAGTCCGCGTAGGCGTGAATTCCATTCGCTTTCCTCTCCTACAACCATGTTCTCGGACGCACGCGATTCGCCTCATCAACCAAACGAATCTTTTCCGCTCCCGTGGATAAATGTGCCATGGCGCGCAAGGCTTTTTCTAACCCTTTTCTGAGCTCAACTTCTTGCAGTTGATGCCCCAAAAGGACGATCGCCGATGGCTGAATCGCTTTTGAAGCGATCGATCCTAGGGCCGTTTCTAAAAGCTGTTTCGTCAAGCGATGCCGCTCCATGCCTTCGAGCGTTAAGGCTTCGAGCGTCGTGGCTGCTAGGCTCAACTCCTTGGCTCCTGGTGCGGTATGTTTTCGATCGATCAGCATCCGCGCCGTTTCCACCCGCGATCGCACCGACAAATTCGAGGTTGGCGGCACTCGTCGCAACGCCTCCACCGCCGCCTGACGATCGCCTGTAGCACTCAAACACCTGGCCAAACCAAACGTCGCGCTGACGTAACTGGGGTCAGTCCGACACACGCGATCGTAGAGCTTAATTGCCTGCTTGCGATCGCCTGCCAACTCCGCCGCCAGCGCCAAAGCCAGTTGAGGAGCCAGTTCCCCCGGCAGTTCCGAGTAAACGCGATCGAACTGTTCCTGTGCCGGTTTTGCCTGATTCCGCGCCAGCAGCAACCTACCGCGATACCAACGCACGCGCCAATCCCAAGCATCGAGTTGTTCGGCTTGCGTTAGTGCCGTTTCAGCGGCTGGATAGCGACGAATCTCGATCGAACTGTCAGCCAGTCGGAGTAAGGCTTCGCGAGAGTTGGGATACTGCTGCACCACCTGCTCCAAATTCACCTGACGTTGTATGGGATCGGCGATCGCTTGGGCATTCAATACCGCGTTAAAAGCTGGATCGTTGCTATCGATCGTCGGTACGGGCAACTGTCGGAAGTCCGCGCCAATTGGTTCCAAGTCTGAAGATGCCGTCAGCGCGAGCATATCCGAGCCGAACAGGGTACTGGCAGCCGGATGCGGCGTATTTGTTTCCAGTGCTACCACTTCCCGCAACACTCCCAACAATCGATCGGCCATTTCCTCAGCCGACTGGAAGCGATCGTCAGCGTTGTACGCCGTGGCTTTGAGCAAGAAGCGATAGAGGGATTCTTGGTGGGCAAATAGGGGTTCTTCTTGCGGACTGGGTTTGAAACTGTAACTTAATTTATGGACAAAGCTACCCATCCTTGACTATTTGGGTAGCTTTGTCCGCAACTCGGGCGATCGCACGAGACTATTTG
>NZ_JAEQCE010000146.1:0-7677 GCF_020738665.1 Microcoleus sp. PH2017_08_TRC_O_A | reverse complement strand
TGTGGTTTCTAGATTTTTTCTAGATTTAGTCTAGGTAGACTCTATTTCCCAAGTAGGCTCCTAAAGTAGGGAGCTACTTTCAGTAAGCATAGCATAAGTTTACTCAATATTCCTTGAGCTAGAGATGAATAGGCGATGATTGAGATATTATTTTCGGTACAGTAGGGCATGGCGTCTTTTTCTACCCAGCGCCAAAACAGAGAATAGGGCGGTTGTAAGCTGTCAATGCGTCCGTATTGGGCGGCTTCTGCTATTTGGGCGCGGGAAAAGTTGGAAACGCCGATCGCCCGAATCTTCCCCTGTTGCTTTAATTTGTTCAGGGCGTCCATGGTTTCGGCAATTGGTACGGCTTCGGAATTCCAAGTGCCGGCGGGCCAGTGGATTTGGTAAAGGTCGATATAATCGGTGTTGAGGTTTTTTAGCGATCGATCGCACGCTTCGACTACCAAATCTGCTCTGAGGTGGTTGGCAAAGACTTTGCTAGCATATACTACTTGCGATCGCACGTCTGAAAGTGCTTGACCGATAATTTGTTCCGAATGCCCTTCTCCGTACACCTCAGCCGTATCAAAGGTGGTAATACCGGCCTCAAAAGCGGCGCGCATGGCTTTGACAGTTTCGGCATCCTCAATTCCCACCCACATCCGCTTCCCAGCTTGCCAAGTCCCCATAATTATCGGGGTAATTTGAATTTCTGATGTACCCAATTGTCGCTTTTCCATACCCTAAGTCCTGATTTGGATTTTTAGTATTCACCCTCAATCTATCTAATTTTAACAGAAAAAAGTAGGTAGAGTAGCTTTGAATCAGCGATTTTGTTACTATTGTTAAAACCCAAATAAATCCTATGAAATCAACTACTCGCGCGCTGAAAGAATGGAATGTAGCTGTTAATGCTTTGGAAGGGGGCAGAACGATTGTGCTGTTGCGAAAAGGTGGTATTCGCGAACAAGCGGGACAGTTTAATGTCAGTGACAAGCAAGTTTTACTGTATCCAACTTTTGAACACCAACAACCTGATTTATTAAAGCCAGATTTTGCAAGTCAAGTAAAAACTGTAGAATCTGGTTGGCATCCGGAAACTATTAGAATTGGCAGTTGGGCTGAGATTACTGATGTTTTTTTGGTGGCTTGGGAACCAGCAATTAATGCGCTATTTCCCTACCATATTTGGAATGAAAAATTTGTCGGCGACCGCCTGAAATGGAAACAAAATCAGCCAATTTATATTTTATTGCTGCGGGCTTATCGCCTCGCAGAAACAGCCGAAATTCAGTACATTTCTGAATACGGCGGTTGTCGTTCTTGGATTGATTTGGCAAGTCCTATTTCTCTGGAGGGGAGTGAAGCTGTTTTAAGCGATCGAGAATACATTGCACGCTCAAATGAAATCCGCAATCTGATGGCGAATCCTCCGAACGCGGATGGTTTGCAGAAAATCACAACGCTGACGGTTTAAACTTTATGCACCTATAATTTGTTGCAAGTAGATAGAATGTATTGGTATTGTTGTATGGGTAGCCATGATGTGCTTTTTAAGCCTGTACAAAAAATAGACTTTCTGCGTTTGGCTGATGTTTTGCCAGTATCTGTTACAAATAGCTGTACGATCGCTCCGATGAATGTTCGTCAATTGAAGGGAAGCATCCAGGCTTTACACGATGGGTGCTGTGAAATTGCCATGAAGATCGATCGCGCTTGCAAGGAAGGTTTGCAATGAGTCAGATCCAGCGCACCGTCTTGATTGTCGATCGCAGCCCGGAAGACTGTCATAAGTACCGACAGTATCTGCTGCGCGATCGCGAGTACCAATACAAAATAATCGCAGCGCCGTTAGGGCAAGAAGGCTTGGCGCTGTGGGAACAACACCAGCCGGATCTGGTGTTGCTCGATAATCGGCTGCCAGATATGGACGGTTTGCAATTTATCGCCCAACTGCGAAGCAAAATAGTATCGCAGCGATATTTGCCTGTAATTGTGGTCGGAGTTGGGAACGAGACGATCGCAGTCGAAGCCATCAAAGCCGGCGCCCAAGACTATCTCATCAAAGAACAAATCGCACCGGAGAGTTTGCGGATGGCGGTGAAGGGGACGATCGACAAAGCGCAATTACACGCCAAGCTGCAACAAAACGAAGAACGCTTGCACTTAGCATTGAAAGCCGCTGGGATGGGTACTTGGGAATGGCAGATTCCTAACAATTGTGTGGTGTGGTCTAATCTGGTAGGGCCGATTTTTGGTCTACCGCTGGGAACTTATCCGGCAAGTTATGAAGATTTTATCGAACTCGTACATCCCGAAGACCGCGAGATAATTGGCGAGGCTATAACCACTACCCTTGAGACAGGGATTAGCTATGAAGTTGAATTTCGCGCTGTCTGGGCCGATGACTCGCTGCATTGGGTAGGCGCTAAAGGGCAACTTTACTATGACTGGGCTGGCAAACCGCTGCGGCTCCTGGGTACAGTAGTAGACCTCACTCAGTCTAAACAGGCAGAAGCAGAACGCCTGCAACAAGTGCAGCGAGAGCGGGCGATCGCCCTAATTGCCCAGCAAGTTCACCAATCGCTGGATTTAGAGCGCGTTTTGCAAACAACCGTAGAGGAAGTGCGACAGTTTCTCGACACGGATCGGGCGATCGTATTTCGTTTGCACTCAGATGGCGGCGGGACTGTGGTAGCAGAATCTGTGGGGCCAGACTGGCGATCGATCCTAGCTTCCCAAATCTACGATCCCTGTTTGGCAAGCAGTTATCTCGAACCCTACCGTCAAGGATTGGTGACGGCAAAAACAGATATTCATGATGGCTCGATCGACCCTTGTCACATCGAACTGCTGACTCAATTTCAAATCAGGGCAAATCTAGTCGTACCGATCCTGCACGAAAACCAGTGCTGGGGACTGCTGATTGTCCATCACTGTGGCGCCCCGCGCCTGTGGCAACCCTTAGAAATTGATTTGCTTCAGCAGTTGGCTCAGCAGGTGAGCATTGCCATTCGGCAGGCTGAGCTTTATCAGCAAGCACAACACGAACTGCAAGAGCGGAAGCGCACCGAAGCAATTTTACGGGAAAGCGAAGAACGCTTCCGCCAGTTAGCAGAAAGCATCGATGCTGTGTTCTGGATTTCCGATTACCCTTCGGGGCGAGTGCTTTATGTCAGTCCTGCCTACGAACGGCTGTGGGGCTTGAATCCCCAATCTTTGTATGATGACTCTCGGGTTTGGCAGGATTTAGTGCATCCGGAACACCGCGAATCGAACGCCCGAGCGTTTGAGCAGAAAGCTGTTGAAGGAAAGTTCGATGAAGAGTACCGGATTGTTTTGCCCGATCGCACTGTACGCTGGGTGAGAGACCGCTGTTTTCCGCTCAAAGATGAGACAGGAAAAATTTATCGGTTCACAGGGATTGCTGAGGATATTACCGATCGCAAACAAGCAGAAATCGCTTTGCAGGAAAGCGAGCGCCAGTTTGCGACTCTGGCAGAAGCCTCTCCAACAGCCATTTTCCGGTTTGATATTGACAATAACTGTCTCTATGTCAACCGCCGTTGGGGCGAAATGACAGGCCGATCGGTAGAAGAGGCCTTGGGGATGGGATGGGTGCAAACTTTGCATCCCGACGAATGCGATCGTCTCAGACGGGAATGGCTGGAGTGGTGTCAAAAACCCGAGCCCAGAGGAATTTACCAGAACGAAGGCAGGCACGTCCAGCCAGACGGCAGCATTACCTGGTACTACACCCAGTCGCTGCCCTACCTAGACTGTAACGGAACGGTGACTGGCTATGTGGGAACGCTGATCGACATTACCGATCGCAAACAAGCTGAGAAAGAGATCCGTCAAAGCGAAGAACGCTATCGATATTTAACGGAATCAATCCCACAATTGGTATGGACAGCAAACGTTGAGGGAGTATTGCTAGATGTCAACCAACGCTGGTTAGATTTTACGGGGTTGACGGTAGCACGAGCTCAAGCTGAAGGTTGGCCGGCAGTTGTCCATCCTGATGATGTCTCTACCATGGGCGATCGTTGGATGTCTGCTCAACAAGACGGCAGCCCTTATCAAGCCGAAGGTCGATTGCGCCGCTGCGACGGCGTGTATCGATGGTTTTTGCACCAAGCTATTCCCGTCAAGAATGAATCGGATCGAGTTGTCAAATGGTTTGGTACGGCAACTGATATTGAAGACCAAAAATGCTTGGAACAGCAGCGCGACAGTATTTTGCAGCAGGAAAAAGCTCTGCGCGCAGCAGCGGAAAAAGCTAACCGCGCTAAGGATGAATTTTTGGCTGTGCTTTCTCACGAATTGCGATCGCCCTTGAATCCGATCCTGGGGTGGGCGCAACTGCTGCAAAGTCAAGCCTTGAATGCGGCTCAAACTGCTAAAGCTTTAGACACGATCGAGCGCAATGCCAGATTGCAGACTCAGTTGATTGATGATTTGCTCGATATTGCGGGGATTATGCACGGCAAACTGAGCTTGAATCCCACCCCGGTGAATTTGAGTTTGGCTGTCGAATCTGCGATCGATACTGTGAAAACGGCAGCCGCTGCGAAGTCGATCGAGATTCATGCGATGGTGCCGGATCTGGGGCTGGTGTCTGGCGATGCGGTACGACTCCAGCAGATTGTCTGGAACTTGCTTTCTAATGCGATTAAGTTTACTCCTAACGGTGGCAGAGTGGAGATTCGGCTGGAGCGATCGGGCGTTAGCGGATCCCGCGCAGAGGATCGGGCGCTGATTGCCGTCAGCGATACTGGTAAAGGCATCCACCCTGACTTTTTGCTATCTATTTTTGATTCTTTCTACCAGGAAGATGTGTCTCTGACGCGCAAATATGGCGGGCTGGGATTGGGATTGGCGATCGTCCGCCATTTAGTGGAAGCACACGGCGGGACAATTGCTGCGGAGAGTGCGGGCGAGAATCAGGGATCTATTTTTAGGGTGAGTTTGCCGCTTTTAAAGGCTGAACCTGAGATGAATTTAGCAGAGGAAGTGCGATCGGCTTAAACATGGTACGTAGTTGCGCTTCAGCGCTCTTAAGGTACGTTGTTGCGCTTCAGCGCTCTCTTAATATATATAAGATCGGAGCGCTGAAGCGCAACTACATACCTTAAGATAGTGCACGATTTCAGCAATCACAAATTCAGTCATCTTTAACACCTTTCAATGTACTTTTCGAGAGACGCGCTTCCACGAAACCCAGCCCAAAATCCGCAGCTAAGGCCATCAAAGCCGCCGGAATTGCCCCAGCCAAAAGTAACTGATTGTTGACTGTAGCAACGCCCCGAAAAATAAAGACTCCCAAGCCACCTGCACCAATTGCCGCCGCAATAGTTGCTAGCCCGATCGCAATTACCGCAGCCACTCGCACGCCCGCCAGAATCACGCCCAGCGCCAGGGGAAGTTCCACTTGCCACAACAGTTGCATATCCGTCATTCCCATGCCTGTCCCGGCCATCACAATCGCCCGATCGACGCCGACAATGCCCGTGTAAGTGTTGCGGATAATCGGCAGTAGGGAATAGAGTGTCAGGGCGATGATTGCCGTGCGATCGCCTATTCCACCCAATACCGGCACCGGAATTAACAAGCCAAACAAAGCTAAACTAGGAATTGTTTGCATAATATTCGCAAATCCCAAAATCGGCTTTTTCAATTTGGGTTTTCTAGTAACTAAAATCCCCAGAGGAATTCCCACAATCGTAGATATAACAATCGCGACTATTACTAAATACAAGTGTTCCATCGACCTCTGAACCATCTCAGCACCATAGCGGTTAATAAAATTAATCATTGCGTAATTCATGATTGCTAACAGCATTCCAATTTAGCTAATTAAAAAGATTCCAAAAAGGCGCGAGCTTCTGGATGCTGAGATTTAATAAATTGATCCGGCGCGGCAAATTCAACCAATCGCCCATCTTGCATCAAACCAATTTTAGAGGCTAAAAAAAAAGCTTCTTGAATTCCGTGAGTCACAAAAATCACAGTTTTCCCTAGTTGCTGCTGTAATTGACGGAATTCCCGCTGCAATTCCAAGCGAGTAATGGGGTCTAAAGCACCAAACGGTTCGTCCATTAATAGCAGCGGAGGGTCTGCTGCAAGTGCTCTGGCGACGCCTACACGCTGCCGCTGTCCGCCGGATAACTGATGGGGATAGCGTTTGGCGAAGTGCTGGGGGTCGAGATTCAGTAATTCTAACAGTTGGTGGACGCGATATTTTATGCGATCGTCCTCCCAGCCTTCCAATTTCGGCACTAAACCAACGTTTTGCTCGACGGTAAAATGGGGAAACAAACCGATTTCTTGAATTACGTAGCCAATTTTTCGCCGCAGTTGAATTGAATCCCACTGAGTTGTCGGTTTTCCCATAACAAGCACTTCGCCGCTGCTTGGTGTCAGTAAATTGTTAATCAATTTCATGGTAGTAGTTTTGCCGCTACCGCTGCGTCCCAGCAATACTAATACTTCTCCTTGCAGCACTTTGAAATTGAGTTTGTCTACTAAATGTCTGCGGTTGAGCCGATATGTAACGTCGAGGCATTCGACAGCAACTTCATGATTATTGACAGGTATCATTAGTTTCGGTGATGTTGGTTTTAAGAAATCGTTAATCGGCTAGTGTCGCGGGAGCATCCCCTAAATCCTAAATCCTAAATCCTAAATCTAAAATCATCTTGGTTTTGCCATTCTAGCAACAATGCTCGACATTGGAGGCAAGTTAATTTTTTGAGCAAGTCGCGAATTCCATCGGGGGTGACAGGATATGCAGCACCGATGAGTTCGGGGTTTACTGTGGCTGTGGGGTGCAATTCTGCTACAAAACCGTAGAGTTTTTGATTGGAGAATGAACTGTTGATTTCCCAGCCTGTGGTGTTGATTGGTTGGATGCGGGCGATCGCACTTTCTGTCACGCCTAGTTCTTTTTTGATTATAGCTGGAACTGCGGCTGCTGGTGTTGTGGCTTCTGGTACGCGACCGCCTGGAAAGTCGAGGGTTGCTGCTGCTACGCCGGCGCGATACATCGGTGAGGGCAACAGCAATTTGTCAGCTTGAATTGTTAAAATTACAACGGAATCTGCTCTTTCTACTCGCCAATATTCGACTATTTGTCCTTCGGTTGTTTCGAGATGTTCGCCAATTAGTTTTACCCAATGAGAGTTGATTTCTACAAATCTATCTAGGGTTTTCCAGTGAGATTTTTCGGTTGGGTTCATGTTGACAGTTGACAGTTGACAGTTGACAGTTGACAGTTGACCGAAGCAAGAAGGAAGTTCGGCAACGGATTGTGAAACGGATGTAAAGGATGTAAAGGATGGAAGGAATAAGGAAGAGGCAATAAGGAAGAGGGAACCTCATAACCGTCTTGGCGGTTGCTGTGAATTAGATGTTTTTTGCTATGGTAATCGATCGCTGTCGATCGCCCAAATATTCGATCGGTCTTTTCAGCTTTGACCCGATTTTTCGATCTAGATTGTAAATTTTTGCTACAATAGCACACAGAACCCAAGAAAATTCAGTATCATAGACTACATAATCTAAGTTGATCTGCGCCTTTGGTGATGAGTTGTTGAAACCGCTCGTAAAAACATGGACAAAGCTACCCAAAAGTAGTCAATGTTAGACATCTACGTTAGTAATTTTAGTCCACAGTCCTAAAACTACAGGAAT
>NZ_JAEQCE010000145.1:0-9101 GCF_020738665.1 Microcoleus sp. PH2017_08_TRC_O_A | reverse complement strand
ACTAAAGTCCTCACTACTAACCTATTTTTACGGTGATTAGTTACAATCCTGAAGAAGGACTAAAGTCCTCACTACGAACCTATTTGATTGCGGTTATTCTAGGTGACACAATATTAGCTGTTGGCCTGCAATTCGCCTAGACGAGCTAATACTTCTTTGGAGTGAATGGCGGGATTAACTTTGACAAAGGTTTCCCGCAAAATGCCTTCAGGGTCAATAATAAAACTGTGCCGGGATGAGATAAAACTCATCCAAGAACCGTAAGCTTTACTTATTTTGCCGTCGGTATCTGCTAATAGCGGAAATTTCAAACCTTCAGAGTCGCAAAATTCCGCGTGGGAGTTGATATCATCAGCGCTGATGCCGATGATTTGAGTGTTTTTTGCTAAGTATTTCGGCAAGTCTTGCTGGAATCGACGCGCTTCGATCGTACAACCGGATGTAAAATCTTTGGGATAGAAGTAGACTACCAGCCACTTCCCGCGATAATCGGACAGCGAGATTTGCCCGTCGCCGCTGTTTGTCGGTAAGCTAAAGTCTGGTGCGGCTTGATTCACCGCCGGCAGCTTGCCACCGAGGGCCAAGGCTGGAGGGGCAAAATTGAAACTCAGAAAGGCTAGACAAATTGCCAATAAAGTGCTAAAAAACTTGCGCCGGGAAATCATAAATTAACAAGTAGAACTGTACTTAACACAAGTTTACAGTTTTCTGATTAAATGGGTAGGGGCAATTCGCGAATTGCTTCTAATAGTGACATACTCCTACACTGACGCTCGTACAGTACAGTGTAGGCTTCTCAGCGACTCCAGCTATTGCTTCGGACGTTAACTGAGCTTTAAGAACGGAATGCCCTACCGCTCTGTTTTTGATATTTATTGCTGCATTATGGTCGCGGTCAAGACTACATCCACAATGGGGGCAGTCGTGCCATCTCTCATGTAGCTTCTTAGGAACTTTAACGCCACAAGTAGAACAATCTTGACTTGTACCAGACGCTTTAACAGGGATAACCAACAAACCAGCATTTTCGGCTTTGTTTGTCAGTATCGACAGAAAGCTTGACCATCCGGCATCAAGAACAGATTTTGCCAACCATGTACGCGCAAGTCCTTTGACATTCAAATCTTCAACCGCGACAACATCATATTTTTTTAACAAGTTGTTAGCAGTTTTGAAATGAAAATCTTTACGTTTGTCGGCAACTTTTTTATGCTGCTTGCCCAACTGTTTTACCGCTTTTAATCTTCGATTGCTTCCTTTTTTACGACGGGAAACACGCTTCTGAATAACTTTTAAACGTTTTTGAGATTTGCGATAATGTTGAGGTATAGCAACAGTTTTACCCTCAGAAGTTGTCAA
Source organism: Microcoleus sp. PH2017_08_TRC_O_A (assembly GCF_020738665.1). NCBI lineage: Bacteria > Bacillati > Cyanobacteriota > Cyanophyceae > Oscillatoriales > Microcoleaceae > Microcoleus > Microcoleus sp. PH2017_08_TRC_O_A. The sequence continues at coordinate 7,742 of NZ_JAEQCE010000145.1, read as the reverse complement.
AAACTCCTTTAAGCCAACATCGATACCAGTTATTAAATCTGGATTGAAATCTGGTTTAATTGTTGGCACTGTCGCATCTTCCAGGCTGAGGGTTAAATAGTAACCGTCAGCTTTTTTAGTGACAGAAGCAGTTTTGATTTTGAAACCATTCGGAATGGAACGATGCAAAACAACCTTAACTTTTCCAAACATCGGAAGATTGATTAAATTGTTTTGCAAGCATCCATCCTTCATTTGAGGATAGGTAAAGGTTCTGTAGTGGTTGCGAGACTTAAATCTTGGTCTGCCACTACGTTTTCCGTTACTGTCACCCTTCAAGAATCTATCAAAAGTTACCTTGACTCTCTTGACAATATCCTGAAGAACCTGCGAGTAAATTTCGCCATACCAAGGATGAGTTTTCTTGAGGTTAGGTAGTGTTTTCTTTTGACTGTAGTAATCGGGATTGTCCCGTAATTCTGGAAGGTGACAAACAAGAGGACAAGCATTGATAGGACAACGATTTTGCTCGTACCAGTTAAATCTATCTGCCAACAAATAGTTATATTGAGCGCAAAGCATAGACAACCACCTGTCTAATTCTATTGCTTGTTGTTTGCCTGGGCGTAATTTGTACTGGTATGCCGTCCTCATTTGCTTTTACCTCCTGTTAGCACTATGGTAGCATGATTGTGTAACCATTGTGTAGCCACATGAAAAATAAACAATTAAGATTAAGGATGTCTGAGCGACGTTTCCATAAGTTACGGCTATATGCTGTTCAATCCGATAAGACAATGACTCAAGTCATTGAAGAGCTGATTGACTCATTGCCAACATCAAAGATTGGCAATGAGTCACCGACCGACATCGCTAATTGAACTGCGTTCAATATTGCTCGTCGGTCAATTCCTCATTGCCTCGCATTCATCCCACACTAACCTGAGTACAGGTATGGTGTGGGGATTCTGCTGTGCTTGCTAAATCTGAGTTACCCACCCCTTTGATGATTCGGTGTTTAAAACCGCTTTTATACAGAGGATGCCCGCTTCTGCTGGCTAGGAAATAAAGGGAACATTTAGCCAGGATTTGGTATCAAACCGAAATATCACTTACTCAAATAGCAATTTACTTATGAGCGCTGCACTCCCGTTAACAGGCAAAGTTACAGTAGTCCAGGTAATTAATGGTCAACCGGTGACGATCGAAGTAGATGGCACTAATGCGCCGATTACTGGGGGAAATTTTGTTGATTTAGTTGAACGTGGCACCTACGATGGGGTGATGTTTCACCGAGTTGTGCGCCAGCCGGATCCTTTTGTGGTGCAAGGGGGCGATCCGCGCAGCAAGGATACTAGCATTCCGGCGGGTCAATTGGGAACGGGTAATTTTATCGATCCGGATACTAATCAGGCGCGTTTTATTCCTTTGGAAATCAAGCCGCAAGGGGCGGCACAGCCAGTTTACAACCAAGTTGTCACGCAAAAGCCACAGTTGCCTCACACGAAAGGGGCGGTGGCAATGGCTCGTTCTAATAGTGGTTTAAATACGGCTTCTTCGCAGTTCTATTTTACTTTGGATGCTTTGCCGTTTTTGGATGGCAATTATGCTGTTTTTGGCAATGTAATTCAAGGTTTTGAGACGGTTAATGCGGTGCAGCAGGGCGATCGCATTTCGAGTGCCAAAGTTGTTGCAGGGATTGTCCCCAGTCGGGTTTCGAGTATTATTCCCAATGCTGCTGTGTTGAATAGTTTTGTGAATAATACTAATTTTGTAAATCTGCCTTTGCGATCGCTCAACTTGCCTAATACGCCGAACAACTATCAAGTCACTGCCCAAGACTCTCAGCAAAACCCCAGCGGCGTGCGCGGAGGTAGCGCCAACGATCGCATTATCGGTTCATCGATTGATGATGCCATCAACGGCGGCAAAGGCAACGACACTATCACCGGGGAAGCAGGCGACGATTTTCTCAGAGGTGGCAAAGGTAGCGACTTAATTAGCGGTGGTGTTGGCAACGATATTATCAACGGAAATTTCGGCGACGATACTCTTAATGGCGATGCTGGTAACGACTTTTTACGGGGTGGGCAAGGGAATGATGTCTTAAATGGTGGCGATGGCAATGATATTTTGATTGGGGATACAGGCAACGATACTCTCACCGGAGGTAGTGGTGCAGATACTTTTGTTTTGGTCGGAGTCGATCCTGCGAGTCTGCCTTTTATTCTGCTACTCCCAACGAATCATACAATACTTGATTTTAAACCAGGTGAAGGCGATCGCATTGCTTTGACAGGAAAATTATCGGATACCACATTCACTCAATCTGGCAGCGATACTTTAATTAACTTAGCTGGGTCTCCTGCTATTGTAAAAAATGCTACTGTCGATTCCGTCAGAAATGCAGTTTTTGCAATTCCTTTGTCTCCGATTGTTCCTCGTCCTAATGACCTACCCACTGGCGATGCAGCCTTAAGAATTGGGTAGTTTTAAGTGAATTGGGTTGAGTTCAACTCGACCCAATTTCTAATACTTTTCGGCTCAATATCCATATCTTTTATTAGATGCCAGCCCCTGGTTATACAATCTATTTTTTATGGCTTATGCCAAATTTAATTAATAACATAACTTTCTAAGTTTAGAGACAGCATCTTGATAGCAATCCATTCTCGCTTGCTGCTTAAACAGCCCTGCCGATTTCTGAAAATCCTCAAATGCTCCTTGAACTTCTCTCAATTTATATCTAGTCACTCCTCGGTTGAAGTAAGCTTTGGCAAAATTGCGATCGAGGCGAATTGCTGATTCAAAATCAGCTAGTGCTGCGAGGGAATTTTCCATTTGCAAGTGGATAGTGCCTCGGTTAAAGTAAGCTTGAGCCAAATTGGGGTTGAGCATCAGTGCTGAGTTGTAATCTGCGATCGCCCCAGCATAATCTTTTGAGCCAGCTAGCATAAACGCCCGATTGTTGTAATACTTGGCTCGATAGGGATTGAGTTCGATGGCGGTAGTTAAATCGGCGATCGCAGACTGTTTGTCGCCTAATCTGTAGCGGGCAACACCGCGATCGTTGTAAGCTGGTGCGAATTGCGGATTAATGTTTATTGTGGCGGTGAAATTTTTAATCGCAGCGTGCAAGTCCTTTTGTTCGAGACTTTTTAAACCTGCACTGTAAACCTTCTTGGTGCTAACGTCTAAATTTGCCTCTTGTCGCGCTTGGGCTTGCTCGCCCGAAAATACTTTACCTGAAGTATTGGCGAATCCCAAAAATTCGATCGAATTGAAAATAGTTGTGACAGCTAATTGACTCGGGAGAAAGGGGATAGTACGCATGGGAGGGCGGGTGTTTAACTGTATGCTCTAATTTTCTTGCATCTTTCAGCTACTGACAGTGATATCCGTACTCTCGGGGAGGTGATAAGTTTGAGGAGATTTGGTGATGCTCGGGGATTGATTTGTGTGATGACAGTTGGGTTTAGTTCGTGACGCCAGTCACAACCAAGGATAATTGCGTCTATAAACCGCTAAATTTCGTAGTTTTAAGCGAACTGAACAATTTATTTTTGCTAGCCAGATTCACCAGAGAAAGAGGGAGAGAGGAAGAGGTTGAGAATATTTGACGCTGGAGGAGAATAGTTTATTAAAATATACAATTTAAATGGGCAACAGCTTCTTGCATTGTCGCAATATATGCTATCAGTAAATTCCGATCGCACTTGCGAGCATCTGATACAGGGTTTAGGGAAAAAAAATCTCTAGCACCGACGCATCTGTGAAGCAACCCATTTTCTAGGTAAGAGGATTCACCCGCGACTCGCCGAGTTAAGTTGGGGGCTGGGCTAAGGGCGATCGACATTTCACTGATATTTTTGAGTAATATTGCCGATGAAAGTTGCTTATTCTTTGATATGCTCTGATTACACATCAAGAATCTATTGCAATTAGTGTCAATGAAAATAGTTCTGACGTTAAAAACTTTCTTCGCGACAGTATTCGCGATCGCCCTATTTAGTCTCTACTTAACTCCTCCTGTGATTGCCGCGAATGCCGAGGATCTGAGTCAGCTATTAAAAGATAATTGGTGCGTCAGCTTTCTGTGGAAGCAATGCGATTTGAGCGCTGCCGATTTGCGAGGAGCTAATCTCCAAGAAGCCAACTTGAGCGGTGCCAACCTGAGCGGCGCCAACTTGTCCGGTGCTAATTTAAAAAATGCTGACCTTTCTGACGCAGATCTCACCAGCGCCAATTTAGCAAATGCTGATATTTTGGGCACGGATCTCAGTCGAGCCAATTTGACCGAAGCTAATTTCAACCGCACAAAATTGTGGGATGCTAATCTGACTTTGGCAAATCTGAGTCGCGCCAATTTACAAGATGCTAATTTGTTGGATTCTAGACTTTGGGGAAGCAATCTCACCCAAGCTAATTTAACTGATGCGACCCTGCACGGTGCTGATTTGCAATATGCTAATCTGGCAGACACTAATTTGACAAATGCTGATTTGCACAGCTTCTTTTTCCGAGGTTCCAAACAAGTCACAAATCTGAGCAATGCTAATCTAGAAGGCGCTAATTTAACGGGAGCAAATCTCAGAGGTGCGGTGCTGAATGGAGCGATAATGCCCGACGGCTCTATTAATAATGAAGAAATTGGCTTTAATTTAAAGTAAAGTCTGAATACAGTTGACAGTTGACAGTTGACAGTTGGCAGTTGACAGTTGACAGTTGACAGTTGACAGTTGACAGTTGGCAGTTGGCAGTTGGCAGTTGGCAGTTGTGAGTTCTCAGCAGTCAGTAATTAATAGACATTTAACTAATGACTAATGACTAATGACTAATGACTACTGACTTAATTCGATCGCCAAACTGCATCCCACGGCCCGCCGCCAACTTCCAAACCGGCCAAAGAACTTTGAGCCTCTAAGATAATTTTAGAGCGCTGCTTGCCATTTTTCTCAACATTTCCCCCCAACAATTCTCGCAGTTGCAAGCGCAATTCGCCGTGCGTCGTATCGCGGCAGCAAAAAGCCAGACCCTTGGCTGTAGGAGTTCGCACATAGGTGCCAGAACTTTTTGTACTGCCACTTAACTCAACTTCAAACTGGCTGTTTCTCGCCTGCATTTTCCAGCTTCCCCAAGGTTCAATATTCCAAGTTACTTGGGAATTCCAAGGCACAAATTCGTAGAATTTGCCTCGGTAATGGATGCCAATCATTGCTACCGATTCCATCCACCACAGCACGCCCCGCTTGCCACCCCCAGCAGTTAATGCTAAATCGCTTTCGCCTTGAAAACAATTGCAATTTATCCAAAACCATTTTTGCGGAAAAGCACCGCCCCAGTTTTTTTCGGTGTAAGCGGGAGCGTCTTTAAATTCATAGCGTTCGCCGTTCCAATCGATCCAACCCGTGGCTAAACCGTGAGCCATTAAAATTTGCCATCCAGGCTCAAACACTGGCAAAAAAGATAGCATTCCCGCCGTGGATTTTTGGAGTTCGTCGGAGTTTCCCCAGCCGTAAACAGGTTTGATTTCGTATTGCCAAAAACAGTGATTGCCAGTTCCTGGATCGTGCAGATAACCTTGATTCAAAGTAGCAGTAGCTTGATAGCCTTCTTCGATACGGCTGTCGAATACTTGTGGTTCTAAATATTCTGGTTTAATTTGTAAATCTGTTTTGCCCCAATGTCCTAAACCCAATGTGTCTCGGTGCGCCCAAAACTTATTTACATCGGGGAAGGTGCGGCACAAATAGCTATCTTTGGGGCCGAGAATTTGGGCGGCACCGCCGCTGTAAGGTTGACCGCCTCTGGGGTCTTCTATGGAATACATGAATGCAAAGGATTGTCCGTGAATTGGTAATGTTATTCGGTAGTACCAGCCTTCAAAAAAGCGCCGGGAACTGCCGTCCCAGTGGTAGCCGCTGTGGGGAGTTTCAATAGTTTTGAGTTTTGAGGCTGTATTTGACATAATATTACTAATAGCAAAACAAGAGTCATTGGTCATTGGTCATTGGTCATTGGTCATTGGTCATTGGGCATAGGGCATAGGGCATAGGGCATTAGTCATTAGACCTCTTGCAAAATAATTTTCTGATATAATGGAAAGTTTTGCTTTAGTTGATTAGATATCTCCCAAAAAGCCTGTGAATAACAGGCAGGATGCCTGTTCCACAATTATGGGAGATGTTTAATTCAAAGCCTCTGATTATAACATATATCTTTTTTGCAAGAGGTCTATTAGTCATTGGTCATTAACTAAAAGGAAGAAGCAGGCTTAGTACATTACCGATTACCGATTACTGACTGTAGTCGCGCTGGGAGAGAATGAGGGTGAAAAATAAAACCTATCCACTCCTTAAATGAACAGTGAACGATTAAAGGACTTTCGTCAAGCAGCATACGATTTATTGGTGAAAGCCAATGATGCAACATTCGAGCTGATGGATGCAGTGATGACCACTCCGAATGCGTCATCTCTCGCGGAATTTTCGCTCAATCCATTATTCTCTTCGTCAATGCAAGAGCGTTTACGAAGCGTTACAAGACACAAGACCAGACCGGAAAAAACTCATGGAGTTGTATCTGAAGCAATTACAGAAAGAAACACCCCCAACAGAACACATATTAGTAGCAATTGACCACACTGCATGGGAGAGAGCAGATGCCAAAACATTAAAAGACAGAACCCATGAATATCAAAGAGGTGTAATTGTGGGGCAGGGGTACAGTACCATTGCGTGGATACCTGAAGAAAAAGGAAGTTGGGCATTACCCCTGCTCCATGAAAGAATTAGTAGCGGGTCTTCACCCATACTTCAAGCAGCTTCCCAACTTAAACTTGTCTGTGAACAGAGTGTCAATCCAGTTTTAGCAGTTTTAGATGCTGGATATGGGAATGCAAGCTGGGTACTGGCACTAACAGAAGCGGACATCCCTGCTGATTGCAACCATGAGAGTCCGAAAAAATGCCTGCTTATGGTCAGCACCACCAGCATATAGTGGTCGCGGTAGACCACCCAAACATGGTCAAAAAATGAGACTCAATGACCCAACCACATGGCTTCAAGCGAATACAGAGATTGAAATTGATGAACATCCAGATTTGGGAAAAGTCCGAGTCAAACAATGGATTGACTTGCATTTTTATCGCGCCCCTGGACAAAAAGTCAATTTAATCCTGGTGGAAAGAATGAAGCCCATGTCAAATGGTCAGCCGTTTCCACCCTTATGGTTGGCTTGGGTTGGAGAACGAACTCTACCTTTGGAAATAGTCTGGTTCAAATATTTACGACGTTTTGGAGTCGATCATTGGTATAGGTTTGCCAAGCAAAGATTGCATTGGACATTGCCTAATTTGAGAACCCCTGAACAATCCGAGCGTTGGAGTGATTTAATGCCGTTGATGAGTTGGCAACTGTGGCTGGCCAGAGATTTAGTAATCGAGAATAGACTTCCTTGGCAATCTGCTAATATCAATTTAACCCCTGGACGTGTTGCCCAATCAATGTTTTCGCTTTTAGTTGACATTGGTACTCCTACAAAAATCCCTAAACATAGGGGAAAATCCCCCGGCTGGGAAAAAGGAAGGGTACGAACTAAGGCACCATGCTATCCCACTGTCAAAAAACGGGTTTCTCGGCGCAAAAAGTCTTCAAGATTAGCTATTTAATCTGATCCCTCTTGAGTTTTTAAGCAACAGCTTGCCTGAGATTCAAAGGTGGCTACTTTTAGCTGTACTCATTTTTTAGTCTAAACTACAGTTA
>NZ_JAEQCE010000144.1:0-8157 GCF_020738665.1 Microcoleus sp. PH2017_08_TRC_O_A | reverse complement strand
GTGGCTCAAGCTCAATGCTCCTGAAAAATCCTATCGTTGGGTTAGGGGCTGTTATGAAATAATGCTCAAACTGGAAAGCTTTCCTAGTCGTTGTCCCTTAGCATTAGAAAGTGAGTATTTCGACCTGGAAATACGTCAAATTTTATATGAGAAGAAATATCGTATTTTATTTAGTATCGTAGAAGATGAAAATACTAGAATGGTTGAAATTCACCGCGTTCGTCACAGTTCTCAACAAAATTTTGATTCTTTAAAACAGCTTTTGGATAATGATGAAGAAGAGTAAAATAGAAATAAACTCCATTACCCATTACCTAAAAAAATGATCGCCGCCAAAGAAAACTTTCCTCAAATAACCCCAGAAGAATACTTTGCTTGGGAAGAAAAGCAGCTAGAAAAGCATGAGTATATCGACGGCCAAGTCTACGCCATGAGCGGCGGTAGCGTCAATCATGGTCGCATTGCCGTCAGACTCACAACTCTCTTCTCCAATCATCTAGAAAACAGCAGTTGCGAAACAGGAAACTCCGATCTGAGAGTCAACATTGTCGGAACCAAAAACTATATCCACCCCGATGCAAGTGTAACGTACGACGATCGCGATAAAACCACAACCCAATACATTACCTACCCCTGCTTAATCGTTGAAGTTCTCTCTCCCAGCACTGAGGCTTACGATCGCGGTAGCAAATTTAGAATGTACCGCAACAACCCTGTCTTACAAGACTATTTGCTGGTTAGTTCCACCAGTATCGAAATGGATTTGTATCATAAAAAAGATACAGGTGAATGGATCATCATTAACTACAAAGAAGGTGATACCATAGAACTAAAAAGCATCAATCTCAGTTTTGCGATCGAACAAGTCTATCGCAACCTCGACCTTACTCCAGAAACAACACCTTAAAAGTTGACATATATCATAAAACTAAGGTGATTTACGTCCAGTGAGCGTGTTGGTATTACTACTTTTAAATTAGGAGATTGTTATGATTGCAGCTAGAGAGCAGGAGCGGTACTTTACGCCTGAAGAGTATTTTGCTTGGGAGGAGCAACAATTAGAAAGACATGAGCTAATGGATGGTCGCGTATATGCGATGAGTGGCGGGACTAGAAATCATAGTGATATCGCGGGAAACTTTTTAACGACAATCAAGCCCCATCTGCGGGGTAGTGGTTGTAAAACATACAATTCTGACTGCCGCGTAAATATCCTCAATACTCGCAACTATACCTATCCCGATCTGAGTGTCACTTGCGATCGGCGAGATAATTCTAGCCCTCAATATATTGCCTATCCCTGTTTGATTGTTGAGGTTTTATCGGATAGTACCGAGGCTTACGATCGCGGCAAAAAGTTTGAAAAATATCGCCGCAATCCGAATTTGGTCGATTATGTGTTGGTGAGTTCGGATGAGATGGCGATCGATATGTATCACAGAAATGAAGCAGGGGATTGGTTGATTCTGAGCTATCGAGCGGGCGATCGCGTGGAGCTTAGAAGTATTGGGTTGAGTTTGGCGATCGAGCAATTATATGAAGAAATTGTTTTCGAGCAGCAATCTTGAATTTATTATTAAGAGGGCGATGTAATAATATTGATGTAGAGTTATAAGAAATCTGTTACCGTTTAAATATTTGTGCAGCATATGCGTCCGAATGTTGACTCTCAGAAGATAGAACGACTGATGCAAGTCTTGGGCAGAGAGGCTCAGGGTTCAGGCTGCATCTATTTTACGGGTGGTGCTAGCGCCCTACTGATTGGATGGCGGAGTTCGACCATTGATATCGATATTCGTCTAGATCCTGAACCCCCAGGCATTTTTGGTGCGATCGCCAAAATCAAACAAGAATTGAATATTAATATCGAACTGGCTTCCCCACAGGATTTCTTACCCACAATTCCGGGGTGGCGCGACAGGAGTATCTTCATTGGCAAATACGGTCAAATCTCGTTTTATCACTATGACTTTATAGCCCAAGCACTCTCCAAAATATCCAGGGGATTCGATCGGGACATTAAAGATGTTCAAGCCATGTACGAACAGAAATTATTTTCCTTAGAAGAACTGCGTAATAGTTTTGAGAGTATTGCACCCGAATTAATCCGATTTCCCTCTCTTAATCCTGATGCGCTCAGAAGCAGAGTTGAGAACTTCATCAAACGTTTTGAAAGTAACATAGAGGATGGACAGTTATGAACTTAAATGAGTTGCCGGGAGCAGAGCTAATTCTACCTGGACTGAACGATCTTCATCATGGTAAAACTAATACAATTGGGTCATTGTTAGTCGCGATCGCGGCAACTCGCCTAGCCGAAGCGGGCTTAGATGTTCCTAAAGATCGTCTGGCCGCAGAGCCAGAATTGACTCTTTATGCCCGCCTTCAAGATGAACGAGATGATGCTTATCCCTACTACAATGCTTTGCTGAATCGCTTGAGTAGCTTTTGCAATGCACTTGAACTTCGTTATATGTGAGAATATGCGATCGATCGGCAGTAACAAAAGGATTTAATTAAAAAAAAAGATGTCGATCGCTGCCGGTGGGCGATCGCTTGTAATTGGATGAAAGCGCGATCGATAAGACTCACCCCAAAATACCTATGAAAACCACGATCGAAATCGATAACTCCCTCATCACTAATGCGCTCCAGGCGACTGGACTCACAGCACAACAAAAGAATACATTCTATGTAGCTTCACAGAAAAATGATATTACCGAGTGTTTCTTATGAACTACCGAAACCACATCACGATCGAAGCAAATAAACGCGGTGGTAAGCCTTGTGTACGCGGCTTGCGAATTACAGTTTATGAAGTGCTTGAGTACCTGGCTTCCGAGATGACCGAAGCAGAAATTCTCGACGATTTTCCCGATTTGACACGAGAAGATTTAAAAGCTTGTATAGCTTATGCTGCTGACCGTGAGCGTCGGTTTATGACCGCTACCTTATCCGCATGAAATTACTTTTTGATGAAAACTTGTCGCCCAAGTTGCCGAATCGTTTGAGCGATCTTTTTCCAAATTCACTTCATGTTCGAGATGTGGGCATGAAAGCAACGATCGACCCAATAGTTTGGGATTATGCAAAAGACAATGATTTGATGATTGTCTCGAAAGACGCGGATATGCACGACCTGAGCTTAGTATTTGGGAATCCACCGAAAGTTATTTGGCTTCGACTTGGAAACTGTTCGACATCACAAGTTGAAAATTTGCTGCGTCGGGAGTTCAACGCGATCGAATTATTTTATGAAGATGAGAGTTTATCGCTGCTTGCTTTATCATAATGCACAGCTCGCCCCAGTGTGAGCTCGATTCTAAATGCTCTCTAATCTAAAATATAATGAAGATAGCTTTTTTCAGTGCGACGGCTTAAGTGATTGAGTCAAATCGTGCGGCGAACTCGATCGAGGAAATGAGATTCTGATGGGGAGTTAAGAAGGGGTTGACATACATCCTCGAGCTGCGGTATTATTCGACTATATCCAGTATTGTACTGCAACTGCGATACAATTATAAGTTATGCCGCTTCAATCTTGGGTTGGGACGGTACTTAAAAGTTACTTGTCATCAGAAAAATAAATGTTAAGTTAGTGCTTTCTATTGATTAAGGACACTAGAGGTTAGCAATGTATGACTGTGAGGTTGAGTCAAGTAAAGAATTATGCAATTGCGGCAGTGTAATGAAATGCGAAAAAGCTTTTTCGCACCACTTGTACGATAATGAAGAAAACTCGTATTACACAATTCAAGTCTTTAAAATTCTCACTTGTTTGACCTGTGATTCTGTAACAGTGCTTCTTTACAGTGCGGGAGGTATTGAAGAAGAGGATGAGCAGAACCCAAACGAACCCCAGTTCCGTTGTTATGGGCGGTCTGTTTTATATGCTCCTGCAAGGCAATTACATGATTCAATTCCTCTGTCTATTTCTGAGGTAGTTAAGCAGGCTGAAGCGGTTCTTGCTAGATCACCACGAGCAAGCTTCATCTTGTGCAGGGCAGTGTTAGAAGAAATTTGCAATGACTTTAAAATACCTACTGAAAGCACAAACAATAAAGGCAAAAGCTATTTCATAAAATTACATGACAGGCTCTCTCAATTATTTAAGCAGGAGAAAATGCCAGAAGAATTACAAACAATCATCAACGGTATAAAAGATCTTGGCAATGAAGGCGCACATTCAGATCATCTTGCTTTTGCAAAGCAAGTGAAAGCGCAAGATGCAGAAAATTTACTCACATTAGTAAATTATGTTCTTGAGAGATTATATTTTGACAGGTATCGTCAGCAAGAAGCTGCGGAAACATTGAAGGAGTTAAAGAGTAAAATACCTTTATCGGAACAGTAAACAGCGGCATAACAACCCTAGTGCAGCGGACTTACTAGAGCCTCTGTGTCATCGCAAAGTTCCTGGCAGCCGCTGACTAGGAACGTTATCTCGTAAATGCTGTATGACTTTGGAGATGGTTCGGAAGCTCGATCGATAATTAATAATTCCGCCTAAGATTCTCATTTCCACCCGATGAGTCGGTACAAACCCCACTTAACAACAATAGAACCCCATTCCAACAACAGTAAAGTAAACTGAGAGCAGCCCCATTCGCCCCAGTTGACCTATGCCACGTTGGTTCAATACCGCTGGCCCTTGCCGCGATAACATTCACTATATGTTGCCGGCAACCCGACGCCTCCCGAATTTAGAGCGACTGATTGCTCAGCAAAGCTATTTTGTCATCCACGCACCCCGACAAATTGGTAAAACCACGGCAATGCTGGCTTTGGCCAAGCAACTCACTGACAGCGGACAGTACACTGCGATCGTGGTTTCCGTGGAGTTAGGTTCGCCCTTTAATGACAATCCACAACAAGCCCAAGCGGTCATTTTAAGTTCTTGGCGAAGTGAGGCGCGAGTCTATTTGCCACCGGAGCTCCAGCCACCACCAAAACAAGAAATGGAGGTGGGACAAGGAATTGAAGAAACCTTGCGGCAGTGGGCACAAACTTCACCTCGCCCTTTAGTAGTCTTCATCGATGAAATTGATTCGCTCCAAAATGAAGTATTGCTATCGGTTTTGCGTCAATTACGCAATGGTTATCCCTCTCGTCCTCGTGCGTTTCCGCAATCGGTGGGCTTAATCGGTTTGCGGGATGTTCGCGATTACAAAGTGGCTGCGGGTGGTAGCGATCGCCTAAATACATCCAGTCCGTTTAATATTAAAGTGCGATCGATTACGCTCAGAAATTTTAATGCCTCAGAAGTCGCAGAACTCTACGGGCAACATACCCAAGATACCGGACAAGTTTTTACACCAGAAGCCGTAGCATTAGCTTTTGAATTAACACAAGGACAACCTTGGTTGGTGAATGCTTTAGCCAAAGAAATCGTCGAAGAATTAGTAACAGATGAATCTATAGAAATTACACCAGAACATATTTTAGAAGCTAAAGAAATTCTGATAAAACGACAAGATACGCATTTGGATAGCTTGGCTGAACGACTCAGAGAAAACCGAGTCAAAGCAATTATCGAGCCGATGTTGGCGGGTTTGGAACTCGGCAATATCCCCAATGATGATATTCAGTTTTTAATCGATTTGGGTTTGTGTAAGATGGACGTTCAGGGTGGATTGACGATCGCCAATCCAATTTATCGCGAAGTTTTGCCCCGCGTGCTCACCGTAACTCCAATGGCCTCTCTGCCCCAAATTGCACCGAGTTGGTTGACATCAGAAGGTAAATTAGATACTCAGGCTTTACTGAAAACTTTTTTAGAATTTTGGTTGCAACATGGCGAACCGTTACTCAAAAGTGCGTCTTACCCCGAAATTGCGCCGCATTTAGTGCTGATGGCGTTTCTGCATCGGGTGATTAATGGTGGCGGAACGTTGGAGAGAGAATATGCGATCGGGCGCGATCGCATGGATTTATGTTTGCGTTATGGTGAGGTAACATTAGGAATTGAACTGAAGGTTTGGCGGACTCGGAAAGTCGATCCGTTGAGTAAAGGGTTGGAACAGTTGGATGGGTATTTGGCTCGATTGGGACAAGATTCGGGTTGGTTGGTGATATTCGATCGCAGAGATAATGCACCGGAGTTAGAAGAACGGCTGAAAACTGAAATTCATTTGACACCAATGGGGCGATCGGTTACAGTGATTCGTGCTTGAAGAGGTTACGATCGATGTGTCGATTTTGCCGATCGCCGAGGGTGTGCGATCGACTTATCATTCTTACTTGTGGAGAAATGTATGACCCAGCGACCAATAGTTCTTATAACTGGTGCAAGTCGGACTATTGGCATCGGATCATCAATTGCCAAAGAATTAGCAAAATCAGGCTGGGATGTCGCTCTGACCTATTGGCAGCCATACGATGCGTCAATGCCTTGGGGCAGCGATCCGAAAGAGGTTCAGTCACTTTGCCACAAACTTGAGCAATTCGGTGTGCGCTCCACAGCGATCGAGGTTGATTTATCCTTGACTGATTCTGCTTCGCGCATATTCGATATTGTTGAGCATGACCTGGGAAACGTTACGGCAATGGTTATTGCTCATTGCCATTCAGTTGATAGTGATATTCTATCCACGTCAGTTGAGAGCTTTGACTTACACTTTGCCGTCAATGCCCGTGCTACTTGGCTATTGATCAAAGAGTTTGGTCAGAGATTCCGAGGGGAAACTGGATCTGGTCGTATTGTTTCGATTACCAGCGACCATACCGCAGGCAATCTCCCCTATGGTGCCAGCAAGGGTGCTATGGATCGGATCGTACTCGCTTCGGCACAGGAATTTAGGTCGCTGGGCATCACTGCGAACGTAATAAATCCAGGTGCGACTGATACTGGCTGGATGTCCGAAGCACTCAAAACTGATGTGCAATCCATCACTCTGTTGGATCGTGTCGGTATGCCACAGGATTGCGCTAATCTAGTCAGATTTCTGTGTTCCAAAGAAGGCGGATGGATCAACAGACAACTGATTTATAGTAATGGTGGTCTTCAGTAACCTTGAGAACGTGAGGTTTTTTAGGCTGCTTAAGACAATTCCCCAAGCTAAAATGGGGTCGTTATCTCGCAAACACTCCCTGACTTTGGAGATGATTCGGAATCTCGATCGAGAATTAAGGATTCCGGCGAAGATTCTCCTTTCCGCCTTATGAGTAGCACAAACCCCCGCTTAACCACAATAGAACGCCATTCCAACAACAGTAAAGTAAACTGATGAGTTCATTTGAACTCGGAACAGTTAAAATAGACAGTAGGTGGAGTGAGTGACCGAAATGCCAACTACTGCTCAGTTAGAGAGTTTATATCGCGTCAGCTATCAGTTGACGTTCATCATGTTGCAACCGATTCATCTGGTTTGTATAGATCGTCGTACTCGAAACGTATACGTTCTAGCTGGATATGGTGAAGACCTTGAGTTTGAAATTGTACCGAATGGGGAGGTATTCTGATGAGCCAAGTGAATTTTGAGGCTATGAGCGATGCCGAATTGAGACGGTACTTTCTGGAAAATCGCCAAGATCGAGCTGCTTGTCAGGCATATTTAGACAGGTTCAGTCAGCGTCCGAAATCAATCATTGCAAGCCCAAGCGATCCCGATTTTGACGCAAAAATTCAGGCCGCAATTCGGCAGAAATTAGAAGCATCGCCTAGTAGCCAGCCAGCTAACAGCACAGTGGAACGGACGGAATAGAGTCACCTTGGAGATGATTTGGAAGCTCGATCGAGAGTTTGACATACAGAAAATTGGTGCTTTTATAATTTAGGCAATAAAAAATAACTTTTGCTAAATTGTTAACAACACTCAAAAAAAGTGAACACCATGCTTAACCTCTCCCGTAGCCGTCCCCTGAACCAATTTCAACAGGAAGCTCCTGAGTTGCTTCATCAGTTTGAAATAGATAAAACACCAATCGTAATTACCATTAATGGTAAAGCGGTTGCTGTGCTTCAGGATGCGGAAAGTTATGAAAAACTACTTAATCGGTTAGAACTTCTTGAAACTCTTGCAGGTATTCGTCAAAGCTTAGGGGAATTCGATCGAGGCGAAGGGGTTTCTATTCATCAAGCTTTTGAAGAGCTTCAAAAAAAATATGACCTACCGAGTTGAGATATCTCCTACTGCTATTCATGACATAGAAAATATA
>NZ_JAEQCE010000143.1:0-10095 GCF_020738665.1 Microcoleus sp. PH2017_08_TRC_O_A | reverse complement strand
CCGAAAGCCTGCGTGTTTTGCCATCAAGGTTGCTTCAGTATTATTTAATTTGAGCGCTCGCTTGACGGCAAACATGGAACTGACTCTCAGCAATCAACTTTAGATAAGTTTAGCAAACTATTTGCCACTTAACTCTTGCTCCTAGGAAGAGGATTTAATGGCGTGAACCAGTAACTTGGCAATTTCCGAGAGTTGCTTTTTGTTGAAGGTTTTGAGCAAAAGCTTGACTACCGCCTTAGGTTCAGCGGGAAGAGCTACTTGCTTCGACGCTGCTGCTGGGGCTGCTGGGGCGCTTACCTCTGCTGGTTTTGGGGCTGCTACCAAAAGTAGCAAATTTTTACTCGGAGCGATCGTCTTAACTTTCCCCGTTTGCACCAAATCTCCCGCATCCTTGAGCTCTTTGATAATCAGCGGAGCTAAGACTTTATAAGAGTTTTTGGGATTAACGATCGCCCCTCTAGCAGTTTTAACTAAATTTTGCCAAGGCTCAAATTTAGCTCCCAACTTATAGAGTCGAGCGCACGCAGTCGCCAATTCCTGACGGCTAGCAGCAGATTCTTTCTGCTTGAACACCTGCAACATCTCTTTCAGTAAAACCATCACTTGAACAGCAAAATTCCCCGGCGCGGCGCCCGCTGTTGGAGCCGCGACAGGTGCACGAGTTCCAGCAGTAGCAACCGCCACAACTTTGCCCGCCGCCAAGTTGTTGAGATGAGTTTCCAGTTGAGCAAAAACTGGCATCACCTGCTGGACGAGTTTTTCTCCCTCTTCATTCCTCAAGCCAAAAGGCCCTTCCAGTCGCGCCAGCAAGTCTTTAAGCGTATCAACTCCCTTTAAAAATAGAGATTCTGCCGTTTGGTCAACTTGCTTGACGGGCCCATCCTTGAGTACCTTAAAACAATCTTCCAAGCGGTGAGCGGTTGTTTTAATACTATCCAAGCTGAGCATAGCCGCCCCTCCTTTCACAGAGTGGGCGGCTCGAAACATCTCTTGGACCATTTCGGGGTCTTTCATCGTGGACTTCAAATCCACCAAACCATTTTCTAGAGTATCGAGGTGCTCCTTAGCCTCCTCTATAAACAAACGCATTATTCGATCTTGCTGATCTGACACGACAGTCCTCCTAACAATCTCAGCATCCTCCAGAAAGAACCATCTTCGTGGGAGGAAACACGACTCCTGCCAAAAGTCAGAAGCTCCCATGCAAAATATTCTAGCCTGCCTCTTGTGAAAGACTGACAATACTCGTGTCTGGGCGGTTTTAGCTCTCTTTCCTGGTGTGCTGGAGATCGATTTTAGAGTTCTGAGGGAGTATCTGGAGCAATTTCGATGCCCATTCCTTGTTTGATCATCTGCTGATCCGTAATCAAGTCGTTCAATTCCTTGACTTCGACGCCGATTTTTTGGCAAGCTTCTTTGAGTTCCCGCTCAAAAGTGTTGAGGTCGCTTCCGTAGCCGCAAAGCTCGGCGGCTGTGGTGATTCCTTGTTGGGCATTGGCTTTGGCGCAGTCGATCAATTCAAGACCTTTGAGGGGTTGGGATGATGCCATAATATCAAACCACAATTTATCTTTTGTCCCACTGTACCTAGAACGTTGAGGTCGATCGATCTATCGAAAGGCATGAAAAATCCTAGCGGTGCTGCGTGTTACCAATAAATTATTTTTGGGGACTTCCTGTCAAAATAGCAGTAGTTAGGATTTTCTAACCGCTCGTAAAAACATGGACAAAGCTACCCAAAAGTAGTCAATGTTAGACATCTACGTTGGTAATTTTAGTCCACAGTCCTAAAACTACAGGAATATCAGCATTGATTGTTTTGCCAGTTGAGGCTCTATATAAACCACGCTGAACGCGTTTACCGCTAAAAACAGGCTTGACCTCTGTCTTTTTGTTATACCTCAAACACTACAGCAAACGGTCGATCGCACGCCCCCGTTCTCCCAAGCTCAAAATTTCCCGACATTTCTCTTGCCAAGTCGAAGTCATTACGAGTATGATTTAACAAGAAGCAAAAAAGAGAGCCGCCATGAGGATCGAAGAAATTCCTCTCAACCAGATTCGCCGCCCCCTGCCGCGAGTCAACGACCAAACTAAAGTAGCCGCCCTCATGGAATCCATCCGGGAGGTAGGTTTAAACGAGCCCATCGACGTGCTAGAAGTAGATGGCCAGTATTACGGATTTTCCGGCTGCCACCGGTACGAAGCTTGCCAGCGCCTCGGTTTAGAAACTATCCCGTGCAAAATCCGCCGAGCTCCCCGTGCTGTGTTGCAGATGCACCTAGCCTGAGCAATTCACGACAGGCAAATATTCGATCGCCCAAAACAGCCAAAACAGCCAAAACTAACTGTCCAAACAGTCTCAGATATTCGATCGACAATCACCACTAACAACCTAAAAACCTATGACTACCAACAACCACAAACAACACCTTTACCCGACGCGCATCGATATGTCAGCCGCCACCCGCTCTCAAATAGTCGGGCTGCTCAACGCCACGCTAGCAACCACTCTGGACTTAAAAACTCAAGTCAAGCAAGCTCACTGGAACGTCAAAGGCATGGACTTCTATCAGTTGCATTTGCTGTTTGACGAAATGGCCGGGGAACTCGAAGAATACGTCGATACGGTTGCTGAACGAGTCACTGCTTTGGGCGGTTTGGCTGTCGGAACAGCCCGCACAGCCGCCGCAGATTCGATTTTGCCAGAATTTCCTTTCGACATTCTAGATGGCAAGGAATACGTCACTGCTTTAGCCGATCGCTATGCACCCTACGCCCAACATCTACGAGTTGCGATCGACAAAGCATCAGAACTCGGCGACGCCGATACAGCCGACTTGTACACCGAAATCTCCCGGGCAATTGACAAGCGTTTGTGGTTCCTAGAAGCGCATTTGCAAGGTTCTGCGACAACTACAACAGCCGCCGAGAAAGTTGCAGTCAAATAGCCACTTTCTTTTGTGGGGTGGGCCGAAGAGCCCGCCACAGGCAAGATGCCTGTGCCACTTTCTTTTGTGGGGTGGGCCGAAGAGCCCGCCACAGGCATCTTGCCTGTGCCACAAAAGTTGTGGAGTGGGCTTCTAGCCCGCCCCAAAGATGTATTTCCTTAAAGCTCGCAACAGTTTACGATCGAGAATATGTCCATTTATTAATTTGGATGAATTTTTCGTGGCAGCTAATATTCCAGATTATGCTCCTCAACTGCAACGGCTGATGCAACAGGCCGGGATTTCGAGCGATCGAGAACTCAGCCAAAAAGCAGGAGTTCCCGAAATTCAGGTCATCCGCCTGCGTCGCGGCTTAGCTTTGAAAACCCGAGCCGACATCCTGCTCAAAATCAGTCAAGCTTTGCAAATTTCCTTAACCGAACTGCTCGCAACCTTGGCGCCAGACTTTGTAGAGTTAGAAAAGGCACCACCCACAGCCTTAGAACAAGAATATCAGCGCCTCCAAGCTGCGATCGCACAGCAGCGATCGTCTTTGATGGAGGAATTCCAGCTTGCTAGCGTACAAATTTTAGAATCTTGGATGTTGCAGTGGCCGACTGCTGCCAGCAAAGCTCAGGAAAATCACCACTTGCGGGCCCAGAAACTGCTGCCGTTGCTACGCCCCGTCGAGCAGTTATTGCAGCATTGGGGCATAGAGTCGATCGCCCCAGTCGGAGCAGAGATTCCCTACAACCCGCAACAGCACCAGCTCATCGAAGGAACAGCCCAGGCCGGAGAACCCGTCAAAGTCCGCTATACAGGCTACACACAAGGCGATAAACTCCTCTACCGCGCCAAAGTTAGCTTAGTTTGATGCCATTCTGTATTCAGCAGAACAAAAATTGTCCCCCTCTCACAATTCACTCGCGGTGGCGAAGCGCTGCGAGTCCGATCGGCGTTCCCATCCGCAAAGAGCGCCATCTCTTGCACTCAACAATATTCTCCCGTTCTCGGATTTTCCGTTTCTCTTATTTGGATCG
The DNA here is from genome assembly GCF_020738665.1 of Microcoleus sp. PH2017_08_TRC_O_A. Taxonomy (NCBI): domain Bacteria; kingdom Bacillati; phylum Cyanobacteriota; class Cyanophyceae; order Oscillatoriales; family Microcoleaceae; genus Microcoleus; species Microcoleus sp. PH2017_08_TRC_O_A. Next base: position 6,125 of record NZ_JAEQCE010000143.1, on the reverse strand, counting down.
GAGTCCATCTCGCAGCTATACTTAGCCTAGTCTGGCTAGAAATTCTGACATTCCCATCGCAAAATATGAGTCCTGTAGTTAAAATTATTCAGCCCTCTGGCATTTTAGACGGCACCAAGGCAAGTCAATTCCGCCAAGAGATTAGCGACCTAGTGGAAGCGGGAGCCGATGTGGTATTGATAGACTTCACTGATGTGACTTTTATGGATAGTTCTGGTTTGGGCGCTTTAGTATTAGCGCTCAAAACAGTCCGGGCCGCTGGGAGTCAATTAGTCGTCTGTTCTATCAACGAGCAAATCCGCATTTTATTTGAACTCACCAGCATGGATCGAGTTTTCGAGATCTTTCCGACCCGGGATGCTTTTAATCGCAAAATTGTCTCCACTAACTAACTCTTTTGGCTGCTGTCTTCTTGCCATTTGGTTGCAAATGTGATGCAAGAGGTCAGCTAGCCAAAGTTGATCTTGAGTAAAGACCAATCATCATCAAAAACTGCTTTAGCGTTCAACTTTTGAATGTAGTTCAGAACCAGTTCTAACTGATCGGCAGTTGCACCGTTGTAAGATGCTAGCAGGTCGATGAAAGGGTCTAGCCCCCAGATATTGCCGTCAGGTTGGTGAATCTCGTATACCCCATCGCTAAAGATGTAGAGAGTGCTTAAATCCTCGACATCGCAGCAATTATCGACATAGCGGGCGTCGGGGAACATCCCAACTGGCATTCCGGGGGTTTTTAATTGCTTGATTTTAGCCGTGCTCGCAGGGGACTGGGAAATTAACACGGCCGGGGGATGGCCGGCGCTGGCGTAAGTTAGCTGCCGAGTAATGCGGTTGTAAACGCCATACCAGATGGTGAAATATTTGTCATTTTGGTAGCTCATCTGGAAGGTGGTATTGAGGGCCCGCAAAACATCGCTCGGTTTGTAGTAGTCAATGTTGGGCAGTGCGCGCGATCGCAGCAAATTCAGCACCGCCACAGAAGGCAGCGCCGCCCGCAAACCGTGACCGGCTACGTCGAGCAAGTAAATCGCCAAATAATCGGCATCCAGCCAGTTGTAGTCGAAGCAATCTCCGCCTAACTGCCGGGAGGGAATGAATTTTGCCTCGATGCTGACAGGTTCCGTCATCGGATCGGGCAGCAGCGATTGCACGTACTCCGCTGCTTCGGCTAACTCTGCTTCCAGGCTTTGCTTGGCAATTTTCAAATCTCGGCTGAGTTGGTGCAGCCGCAATCCTGCGCGTACTCTCGCCTGCAATTCGTTGAGTTCGATCGGCTTGGAGATAAAATCGTCGGCACCGGCGTCAAGCCCTTTGACTCGATCGGCGATCGATCCCAAAGAAGTCAACAAAAAGAATTGTGTAGTTGACAGTTCCGGATCAGCCTTAACTCGACGGCAAACATCAATGCCGGTCAAACGCGGCATGATCCAATCGCAAATTATCAGCGCCGGACGCAATTTTTGCGCCTGGGCCACGCCGTCTTCGCCATTGCTTGCTACTGTCACTTCGTAACCCTGTTTTTTCAGGGTTCTTCTCAGCAGTTCTTGAACAGCCGTATCATCGTCAATAACCAGAATTTGAAACATGGCACTCGGGTACTACAAGTCTTTCAAAGGTCTGGGGGTCATTTAAAATATATCCTGTGAGGGCGATTGTCTGAGATTGAGTATGGTCTAATAACATCGCTTTTCAGGTAAATGCTTTTGCCGGCCAGCCATCGAGTTCAATTTACCTTTAAATTTGATGCAAATTTTGGTTGGGTCGAACTTCACCCAGTTTATACTCAGAACATAAACTTTGATGGACTTTTTTGGGCAGCAGGGGCGAATTGACATCGGGGCGCGACTTCTGGTATCGTAAACAGCTAATTACTCGATTTGACATTTATTTTTTTAGCAGTACAAGCCAGTACAGTCGAACTCCCATTCAATTTTGCCTGGTTTTACACGGTCAGCCGCCGCAGCAGCAACTGGAAAATGACGCTGCCGTTGAAGAACTGCGATGGGTGATGTTGGCGCTAGCAGTTGCCCGCATTTTGGCAAAAAAGTTAACAACGTAAAGTACAGGCAGTATAATATTTGCCTCTATTTTAGCTAATAAAACAGCAAGAAGCCTTTCACCTGCCCGATAGGGAGGTGATGAGATGAATTGCGAGCGAGTTGACGACAATCCTCTGACCAATGCCGGAGGCGAGGGAAGAGGGTAGGTCGGAAATGAGCTGTCATATTTTGTTTGTACCCATAAATTTGATAGAATAAATTTGGTTAACTTCACCCCTATCGGTGTCTGATCAGCCTCTGTCCAGTAGCATTGCGATTATTGGTAAGCGACTCCGTTGCACAGCATAGAAGCAAGTAGGCACATCTTGATTAATGCAAATTACCTCCGGGTTTGTCCGATAGTGCGAATCAGCCAGCATCTCATCCAGGGCAGTAAAATTTGTAGGGTACAAGGTAAGAAATTTACAGTCTGCGGTAGGGCATTCCGTGGACTTAAAACAAAGCTCATCGCCTCCGAAGCAATAGCTGGATTGGATGAGAAGCCTACACTGTATTGCTTGCAATCAGTGTAGGAGTATGTCACGGAACTATAATTTTAGTGGCTGAGCGTGATTGAATTAAAAGGTTCCGAAAAGTTGCAAGTCCTAAAGAAAGCGGCTCTTCAAGTCAATACTGGCCAGAGTGCTTTAGAGCCAGTTTTGTCCTGGTTTGCAAAATTGTACGAGCAGCGAATTCCTACAAGTGTGTGGATACGCTGTCAGTTGGCTTTGGCTGAGGGCTTTACAAATGCGGTGCGTCACGCCCACGAGGGCAAACGGCCGGATTTGCCGGTGGAGATTAACGTGGTGGTGTCTGCTGAATCTGTAGAGATTCAAATTTGGGATTCGGGCTCTCCCTTTGATTTAGAGCAAAAAATTCAAGATATGTCGAAAACGATCGATCCTGAAGCTTCGGGCGGGCGGGGCCTCAAGTTGATGAAAGACATCGCAGACAGTCTCAGTTATACGAGAACGGCTGATGGTCGTAACTGTCTGTCGATCGTCAAAAACTATACTCCTATCCCCGAGACGGACGACGAAGATGATATTTTGCAGTTGCCGGACGAACTTTTGGGTTGATCGGCTCATCGGCTGTTAAACGCGCGACAGAGGGTTTAGCCACAGCAGAATTGTCCGTTTTAATTGATTTAATTCTCGATACACTTCTTGTTTTACCCATTGGCCAAGAGCGTCGAAGGGTGTAAAAATTTGACCGACAGGCCAGCTAACATCTTGACCTAATGGCGTTTGATGGTTGCCGGCCAGTGTCTGAACTGTAATCATGTCGGAAAATCTTTGTTTTAGCAGACCATTTAACAGCAGGGTTTGGTCGATGTTGTCGCTGTTAAATTTGACTAAAAGATTGCGCCGGATTTGATAGCTATCTTGCACGAGGCGGTTGGTGTCTTGGGGGGAAGGGGTAAACTCTACGTTAAAGACGGGGGAAATTTGCTCGACGATCGGGATTGCTTCGGATGCTGCATAATTGTTGAAAGAGATCAGAATATTGCCGGCTCTTTCTATGTCAAACACCGAGCCGATCAGCAAGTGCAGTTTGCATCCCATGCTGTGCCCCATGCCGTAGACAGGCAGATAGGAAGATTTGAGCAATTTCTTGGCGCGCAACCTATCGAGGGCATTTTCAAACTTGTTGAGGACATCGCGGGCGATCGCAATATGATCCAAAGTATTGACAAACGGGGTTGCTACTACCACATATCCTTGATTCCCCAAGGCCTCTAACAGCCACCGATAGGTCAGTTGCGGTGCAGCAGCTACAAATGCGCCGCCGAGAAAATGTACGATCGCGATCGGTTTCGAGTTTGAGGGAATTAATACCCAGTTGCCAGAAATTTCTTGCCAGTCCATAAATTTAGTCTAGTTCAAAGTAAAAAGGCGATCGTTCTCTGAAGGTATCAGGTAAAAAGGTAGAAAGCATAATTTTTGTTACTTTTTTGCTTTTACTTTCTGCCTAACAAATAGGTTTCCTACCCATTTTTATTCACAAAACTTGGCTTTTTACTTACCATAAATAATTGGTTTAAAGCCGGAACCCCGATCGGGAGGAATTTAAAAAAGACGATTGATTGCTCCAATCCTCTTCCTTCTTTGTCAACTGCTGTCAACTGTCAACTGCTGTCAACTGTCAACTGTCAATTGTCAACTGTCAACTGAATGAAACCTTATCTATTTTAATTGTTTTGGCAGCAAATAGCACGGCGGGCACAGGCTGCTATTTCCGGCTCGCTCGGGTTGAGGCTGGCGGCTGAATATAACACTATACGCGATGGTTAACGCTTTGTTGCGATCGCGCGACGCCAGAGCGATCGAGCGTATCTATTTTTCAGAGGCTTTTATCTCCAAGACGGTTCAGATCGAACCGTCTTAGATTAAAACCTGCATACAAATACAAGAGCCTTTAGGAAAAACCGCTGACTTCCGACGATCGCTGGGGATTAAATTCTGCTGCATGACGGGTGCTTTCTGTCGTTTGACGGCTCAACTTCTCGTGAGATTTCATCCATTTCCACTTGTTCAGAGTAGCTTGAGGATTGAGGGCTGTCGTAGCGATGCCATAAATCAGAGTCAGTACAATCTCCCGATTCAACCAACTTTGTCCCACCTTTCTCATGTAGTGCAGTGCCAAAACTTCTCGGAATTTGTTGAGCCTTGGCAAAAGGGGCAAATTGTTAAAGCACAACTGTTCGTACTCGTTGAGCGATAACTCTTTTTCTCCCCGCAAGCGCCGCAGTTGGTTTTCCTTGACACATTCAGAAGCTATGCGCTTTTTCAGCCAGTGCTTGTCTGTGAGAGAGTTTCCTCTAATTCGATAATTTCCCAAAGGTGCTGTCGCGGCTAGCAAGCCGTGCTTTTGAGCAATTTTGGTAAATAACTCTGTATCTTCTCCTACCTCCCAATCTTCTGCAAAGCCACCTTCTTTGAGCAAAATGAAGCGATCGACTACCACAGAAGACGGGAAAACCCAAGGACTTTCGCCTGTCTCCTTAATCGCCTGCATTTCGGCTTTAGTTGTAGGATAGGTAGGAACGTAACTCAACTTGTTGCCATGCTTGTCTAAATACCGCAAAGCGTGAGCAACTGCTTTGACTTCGGGATTGTCTGCGAGCATCTTCAAACAAACTTCTAGCTTGTTGGGTTCCCAGGTATCGTCACTGTCTAGAAACGCTACATACTTGCCGGTTGCCCGCTTGATCATTAAATTTCTTGACTTGGAAACCCCATAATTGTGGGGATTTCTATAGAACTTAATTCTCGAATCTTGCTTGGCCAGCCTAGCACCAATTTTTCTAGTATCGTCTGTCGAGCAGTCATCAACAATTAAAATTTCTAGATGCTTGTGGCTGCCATTAACTACGGAGGCAACGGCCTCGGCCAGGGTTTCGGCTGCATTGAATGCAGGAATTATTACACTGACTTTTGGGCTGTTCATAACTTGAATTAGTTGTGTTTTGGTAGTTGTTCGCCGAAGTATAGTCTTCGCCACATATGACCCCTGAAATTAGAATACGAAGAAAGTAAGGATTTTCCGCTGAAACTGAAAATTGCTGGCTGTGAAACGCACTGACTGGGATCTAGTGCGATGAAAGCTCGCGTTTGAGCAGTTAAGTTGCAAAGCATAATGTCCGGCGCTAGATGATTCCAGCTTCCACCCCCTGGCGTGTATGCCAGCAAGGGCAAAAATAGGATGCTGTTTCTGAGCGTTCGTATATCTACATAGAATCAACAGTGCTTTCCGCAAAGGATTATACAGCTTTATTAAGTTTTATGACAGGAAATTAAGAAAATTAACTTCCTATATCAAACTTCCTGCCTTGGGGGAAAGAAGAGGTTAACTTACAGGGCGAAATAGTTATCTAAACTTAATCAAAGCTTGCTGGACAAGATAAGTCTAGAATTGAGATAATATCTGGAATGCCGAAAACCAAGGCTCAATTATCCGGTTTGTAAACCGCAGTTCTGTCAGTACCAGCCAGCCTGTTAAGGTCGAGAAGGAAGTCCACAACTCGTTAAATTGGCTGAAAATAGTGGGTGACTCATGGCTAATAGCGACCGCTAGAATTGTTTTT
>NZ_JAEQCE010000142.1:0-9145 GCF_020738665.1 Microcoleus sp. PH2017_08_TRC_O_A | reverse complement strand
TGAAAATTGGCATTATTGGTGCTGGCAACATGGGTGCTGGGTTGGGTAAACTTTGGGCAAAGGCAGGACATGAAGTCGTCTTTTCTTACTCACGAGATCGAAATAAGCTGCTTGAGCTGGCAACAGCGGCAGGGGCGACTGCAAAAGCAGGAACAATTCAAGAGGCAGCAGCACAAGACATTATCTTACTAGCTGTTTGGCTGCCAGCATTGGAAGAGGTCATTCATGCGGCTGGCTCTTTGGATGGAAAAATTGTCATTACTTGTGTGAGTGGAATTCAGCCAGACTTAAAAGTTGTTGAGGCATTCAATACTACATTTGCTGAAATTATTGCTTCAGACTCAAGACAATTCGGTGCTGATTTTCCTAGCGTTTTTTACTGTGGTGACGACGTTGAAGCAAAACAAATCGCTGCAAGTCTCATTGAAGACTGCGGTTACAAACCAGTTGATGCAGGTAATCTTCTGGTAGCACGCACTTTAGAAACCTTAGCAAGTGCATGGGTGCAGTTCGCTGTTACGAGTCAGCTATTTCCCAACCTTGGGTTGAAAGCTTTGCAACGTTGAGCAGCATAATCAATCAAATGCAGCAGACGGTTGAGGGTCAATGACTGAGTTCAAGGTTGCTTGCCGCCGCTCGTTTGAGAATTTAGGCAGCAAGGTAGAAATTCCAGATCGGACTTTCTTTCAAACTTTCTTGCGGCAACTACATACAACGGAAAACCTAATATGAGTAACTTTTCTCCTGGCTACTACATTACCGCCGAACTTCGCATCAAAGAAGAATCTCAGGCCAAAGAGGCAATAGATTCGTTAACGATCTTATGCGCCGAGACCCTCAAAGAGCCAGGTTGTTCCATATTTCAGCTTCATCAAGACACAACAACTCCTCTCCGCTTAATACTATGGGAGAGATTTGACGATGAAGCCGCATTCAAACGTCACTTTGAGGAGTCGCATACCAAGGATTACGTTGCCCTAGACCTGACAGAGGTTGTGCAATACTTCCAGACAAGCGTGATTGCGGCCTAACATTCGTTCAAGCCGACCCCGACGCGGGGCGGCTTAGCTCAAGCGTTATGCGGATAATTGAGTCGGCTTAGGTATTAGACTTTTTCTCGCAATTGATGTATCAGTACCTTAGTTAGCTAACACCAGAACAGAAATGAGCGACACTAAAACCAACCCTAAGCCCGTCATCGAAAGTCGTGTCTTCCTTTGGTGGCACGCCCTCGTCATCTTCGTGATTGCGAACTTGGTGAGTGCGCTGCCAGTCGGTTATGGTGGTGACAAGATTTTCTACAACAACTTTGAGCAGCCGCAATTTTCACCGCCTGATTGGTTGTTTGCCCCCATGTGGCTCTTCTTAAATGTCACTTCGCTCATGGCTCTGTCTATTGTGGCAAATTTACCAGAGCGTTCAATACGCCGCCGGACGTTCCTAATTTTTGAAGGAGTTGGTTGGGTATTGTTCGCCATCTTTACCACGATCTACTTTTTGATGCGTAGCCCAATTCTCGGTGCAGTAGATACGGTGGCTGGACTTGCTGTTGGATTTGCTAGTCTAGCCTGTTGTGTTGGTATCGGCCAACGACGAGCTACGTTCTTCATTTTACTGAGGGTGATCTGGCTGTGCCTTGCAAGTTATGTTTCGGTCTATGTCGCATTTCACAATACTGATGAGTTTTTTTATAATATTGGGTGGGTAAGGTAAGTCTAACCAATCGAATGTACCTAAAAACACATAATGCCCTCAATCGAGTTGTTATGCAGGAAATAGAGTGAAGGTTAATGGATATTATCGACACTATCAAGCCAAAAAATAGAACTGCGTGGCGAGAATGGTTGGATAAACACCACGTTGAGTCGCAGCATAACCAATCAGAGCATCAGACTTGATGCCGAGTTAGTAACGTCTCGATCAATTGTTGAGCCGTTTTTAACCGTTTAGGATCATTGGATTGCGCGACCCACGCTGCCAACTCATTCAGCGAACCATTTACTAAATGAGCAAAGCCCTCCACATCGATCGTATTTAGCTTTCCCTCCTTGACGGCTATCTGGATTGCCTCATAGAGCAATCCAAACCCATACTGGTCGAACTCGACTAAGGTGTCTGCCGCCAAAACCGCTGGGGCTTCAATGAACACCAATCGTCGCAATTCCTCTTGCTGTGCAATCTCTAAGAATGCCTGACAACCGATTACCAACTGTTCCCAATTGTTGTCTAGGGGCTGTATTTTGCTTCTGATGTAGCCTGTGATCTCGCCATAGGCTTCGGCAATCACAGCTTTAAAGACTCCCAGCTTATCGTTGAATTGGTGATACAACGCCCCACGAGTAATCCCCAACTCGCTGATAATTTCCTCGGTTCCGGTGGCTGCATACCCTTTGGTTGCAAAGAGATGACGCGCCCGAACAAGGATGGCACGGCGGGTACGTAAGGTTTGTTCAGCCTTGGTTAGTTTAGTGGGCATAGCAGGTTGCTTGACATTCATACAGTATGTATCTTGACAGGATTGGAAAGAGTCGATATTTTAGATACATACAGACTGTATCTTTTATGGGGATTTTTCTCAAGGAGGCTGTCATGCAAACGACTCTAAACACTCGCAAAGCCACGATCGCGGATATTCCTTTTCTTGCCAGAATCGAGTACGAAGCTTCCTTACCTCCTTTGAATCATTGCTTTTGGGAGGACATTTTGCAAGGTACTGGAACAAGCGCATTGCAATTCATTGAGGCGGAACTGAGGGCAGGTGCTTCTAACTGGGGGAATGTGACTGATTTCTTGATTGTGGAGGAACAGGGAAAACCGGTTGCAGGGGCAGCAGGTTACACACCAAACTTGGAAGATTACTGCCCGTTGCGCTTATCCCATCTGGATATGATCGCAAAAGATTTGAACTGGTCTAAGGATATTGAAACGGACTTTCGCGATCGCTATATCCAATTTTGGGGTGGCGATTTGCGACCGTTTTTTCTAACCCCTCAAGCACCTTGGATTATTGAAAATGTTGCCGTCTTGCCAGAAGCACGAGGTCGAGGATTAGGAAAAGTGCTACTCAGAGCGCTCCTAGAGGAAGGGCGATCGCAGCAGCATTCTCACGCAGGAATTATGGTCATCAATGGGAACGATGTGGCTCGTCATACCTATGAGTCTATTGGGTTTAAGCCATACCAAACCTTTCACGCCGAGTATTTCGCCGAACAATTTAATCTCGAATTTCCAGGAATTACCAAGTTCGGTTTTTGTTTCAATTAAACAGGAGAACATAATATGTCGTTCAAGACGATTCTTGTGGCTGGCGCGAGCCGTGGCATTGGGCTTGCCGTTGCTGAACATTTATCATCTCAGTGCGATCGCTTGCTAGCAGTTTCTCGCACAGAGTCGCCGATCGGGGAGTGGATTCAGGCAGACTTGTCTAACATAGGGGGTGTGGAAACAGTGGCAAAAGCGATCGGGGAAGATTCTTTAGATGCACTCCTATACATGGGAGGCACTTGGGAAACCCATGCGTTTACTAGCCAGTACAAGTTTGAAGATTGCTCTGATGCGGACATTACCCAAGTGATTGCAGTGAATTTATTGGCTCCGATTCGGTTGGTTAAAGCTTTACTACCTGCCCTCCGACGATCAGATAATCCAAAAATCATTTTTATGGGTGCGCTCTCCGGTCGGGATAATTTCCCAGGACGAGAGGTTGCTAATAGTGCTTCTAAGTTCGGGTTGCGGGGTGTTGTGCATTCATTGCGTGAAGAGTTGCGATCGCAGCAAATCAGTGTCACAGTGATTAATCCTGGCAATGTCGGCACACCCGAAGTTTTGGCTGATCTTGCCGCAGATAATCTATCAGGCGGTGAGGCAATTCCTCTAACAGATCTTCTAAGAATTATTGATTGCATTCTCTCCTTGTCACGAGCTACTTGTATTAAGGAAATTGACGTACCCGCAATGTTAGGTAAGGGGGCTTGATGAATAGTACTGATCAATTGCAAGACCAATATGTCAAAGTCGGTTCAGTGAATACCCGATACTGGCAAACTGGTGATTCAGGCAACACGGTCATCTTGCTTCATGGTGGCGGCGGTTATATTGAGTTGTGGAAGCACAATATCTTTGAATTAGCCACTCATCATCGTGTATATGCGTTTGATATGGTCGGTGCGGGTCAATCCGATAAACCGGATACTGATTACACCTTTGACTTCATGGCGCAGTTCACGCGGGATTTCATGAAGGCTTTAGACATCTCTAAAGCGAGCTTGATTGGAACTTCTGCGGGTGGTGGAGTGGCACTCACCATTGCGCTGAACTTTCCAGAGTTAGTTGATCGACTTATTCTGGTTGGCAGTGCTGGTTTAGGTAAAGAAATCAATTTTCTGTTGCGGATCTCAACGTTTCCACGTTTAGGCAGATTATTGAGTTCGCCAAGTAAATCGGGTGTGGCAATGTTGTGTAAGCAGGCGGTCTATGACTCAAACCTCATTACTGACGAGATCGTCAAGGAGTTTTATCAAATGGCGACGATTCCTGGCGCGTCAGAAGCAACATTAAACGTCGGTCGTTCAAACTTCAACATCTGGGGACAATTTCACCAGTCGATTACTGAAAGATTAGGGACTATTGTGGCTCCGACCCTAATTGTTTGGGGTAGACAAGACCCGATGGTTCCTGTAACCCATGCTCAGAATGCCGCTAAAATCATTCCAAATGCTCGGTTGGAAATTATTGAAGAGTGTGGTCATTGGAGTTCGATTGAGCATCCTCAAAAATTCAATCAGTTAGTTTCAGGGTTTCTCTCGTGATTTTTGGATTGGTTGCCATTTGTCTGTCGTTTACGACCAAGGATATTTTTTATGCGTAGTAACCACAAAATAGCCCTGATTACAGGCGCTTCATCAGGGATTGGAAAAGCACTCGCCGAGAACTTTGCTCAAGACGGTTATGACGTGATTCTGGCGGCGCGCAGTTTCAGCAAAATGGAGTCTCAAGCTGCCTATCTGAAAGAACGATACAACATCACCGCAACTGTCATCGCCGCCGACTTGGAATCCCATGAAGGAGCCGCCAACTTGTACAAGGAGATCAAGAACAGTGGCTTCATGCTGAGCGCACTAGCGAACAATGCAGGCTATGGCACCTTTGGCGAGTTCAAAGACTCGACTCTACAATCGGAACTGGCAATGATGCAGATCAATATGAACACGATCGTCGTATTGACGAAGCTCTTCATGCCTGACCTCCTGGCTACCAACGGCAAGATTATTAATACTGCCTCAACCGCTGCATTTCAACCTGGCCCATACATGGCTGTGTATTACGCCACCAAGGCATTTGTCCTGAGTTTCTCAGAAGCAATTGCCGCTGAGCTTGAGGGGACAGGTGTCACCGTGACGGCGCTCTGTCCCGGGCCGACGGCTTCTGGTTTCCAAGACAAAGCCGATATGCACGCCTCGGCGCTCGTCAAAAACAAGAATCTCCCGATCGCAGAGGAGGTAGCTGCTCTAGGCTATCGAGCCATGCAACGTGGTCAGAGGGTGTACATCCCAGGCATTGTAAACTGGCTGATGGTTCAAAGTCTGCGCTTCACGCCACGTAGCTTAGTCACTAAAATCGTCAAGGCGATGTCAAAACCAATTTAATGAGCTGATTGTGCCGAAACACTTTTGATGTCCAGCCTCATAGCAAGATTCTAATAAATGGGGCAAGAATCAATGATTAATCTGGATTTTTCTAACAAGATTTTGACTCGGCAGAAATCTTTGCTAAGCTTGGTTTCGTATTGAGGTAAGGCGGAAAATAAACTTTATCATTTTACTTCCAAAATAAAACGATTTGGGTTGGCTTATCTTAAATGCGAAACACGGAGGGAAGATATCTAATAACAAGCACTTACATTTTAGTTCATGGCGCTTGGATGGGGAAATTTTGACAGTGGTAAAGTCTCCTGCTGGAGTTGTGGCGATTACTCGGCACGTTAAGCCGGGATTTGAATCTGTATTTGAAGAGGCAGTGCGAGGTGTCATTCTTGCAGCTAGTACCTTTCCGGGCTATGCAGGAGGTGAAGTTTTATATCCCACAACGAAGCGTGGTGCATGGCAACTGATCCTGCGCTTCGACACCGTTGTTCATTTGCAAGAGTGGGAAGAATCTCCCATTTGTCAGGGCTGGATTGCTAGGGCAGATGCACTCACTATCGGCGATCCAAAAGTTTTGCGGGTTAATGGTTTAGAAGCCTGGTTCGTTCTGCCTGAAGTGCCGAATGCACTTCCACCCCCTAAATGGAAAACTGCGATTGTTAGCGCGATCGGTATCTATCCAGTCATTTCTCTGATGCCGATTCTGCTGAAACCAATCACAAATGGACTCCCTGCTTGGCTAGCAACACTTGTAAGCATTGCCATCATGATGCCGTTGATGACTTGGGTCATTATGCCTCAGGTAACGCGATTGTTTAAGCTCTGGCTTTATCCTCCTGATGCAAAGCATTTAGCCCATAAATCAACTAACTCAAACCCAAATTAAAGGAATGGATTCATGGATAACCTGCAACTAGAAAATGGATTCCCGGTCAACCCTATCCGAGTTGGCGATGGAATTGTTCTCATCAACATATTTACACTAGATCCTGAAAAAACTGAGCAGTTTGTTTCTACTCAAGTTGCCGAGTACAAGAGATTGAAAGGTCAATTCCCAGGCAGTTATACAGCCAATCTGCACATTAGCCTTGATCGGACACGAGCTGCAAACTACGCTAATTTTGCATCGGTAGAAGATTATGTCGCGATGCGAAATAGCCCTGAGTTTGCCGATCATTTAAAGCGTCTTCAAGGGCTTGTTGTTAAGGCAGAACCCCAACTCTATCAAGTGATTTACACACAGAATCTAGATATGCAAACCTCTGAAGAACCTTTACCCATGTTGCCCGCTCCAGAACTTGCACCAAAACTTTCGCCTCCCGCCCTTAATTGATATTGATATTGCATGACATCGCAGACGTGCTTGAATAATTGGTTTCGGATAATTCGCGATGGGTGAACGAATAGACCATTCAAATGAACGGTAGTATTTTGTAGGCATTTAATCATTCTAGGAGAAATCATGGACGTTACAAATTCAATCGCTCTTGTAACAGGAGCAAATGGTGGCATTGGTCGATATTATGTGGAAGCATTGCGAACAGCAGGTGTTTCTCGGATTTATGCAGGGGCGAGGAACCTAAATTCTCTGACTAACATCGTTGCGATTGATCCAGAGCGGATTATTCCAATTTCGTTAGACATTACGGATGAACAGTCCGTAACCACCGCAGCAGCAACCTACCGGGATGTCACTCTTTTGATTAATAATGCTGGAATCGGTTTGCTCAAGGGTTTTATTTCTGCGACTGACTTTTCTAGTGCTAGAGCCGAGATGGAAGTGAACTACTTTGGTACGCTCGCGATGTGTCGCGCTTTTGCTCCAGTGTTAAAGGACAATGGCGGTGGAGCGATCGTCAACATGCTCAGTATTCTCGGAAAAGTTAACTTTCCGATGAATGCGTCCTACTGTGCTTCTAAGGCTGCGGCAATATTAATGACTCAGGGTGTTCGGGCTGAGTTGGCAGCGCAAGGTACGTTGGTTGTCGGTGTGATGCCTGGGACGGTCGATACAGAAGTAAGTAGAAACTTTCCACCACCGAAAGTGTCTCCAAAAGTTGTTGCTCAAGAAGCCTTGCAAGCCGTGATCGATGAAGTTGAAGATGTCTATCCTGGAGAACAAGCCAAAGAGATGGCAGCACAGTTGCTTAAAGATCCAAAAGCACTCGAAAAGATGATGGCAACGATGCTGCCCAGTTAATCATCTTCAACGGGAACCGATCATAATGAGGCGAAATTAAGGGAGAAACCCGCTATGAGTTCATTGCAGACTGTACCTAAGAAGCCCAGGCTCAACTCTGCTTTCCAACGGTTGATGTCAGTTCACTGGTGGATGGCAAGCTGTTATCTGGTTTTGTTTGTTGTCGGTACGTTTATGTCACAGATGCCCAGAAATGACTTTCGAGACATTCTCTACGACTTTCATAAATCGATCGGGGTATTGACGATGGCACTTCTGACTTGGCGCATCCTCACCTTGCTCCAGGTGGTGTGGAAGAAGTACACGAAACGGCAGCCTAAGTTTTCTCTGCAATGGCTCAAGAATTTTGCGTTGCATACGCTGATGTATATCTTTATGTGGGCAGTCCCGATCGCAGGGTTTCTTCTTTCTAATTCCTTTCGAGCCAACGGGGTCAAGTTTTTTGGATTAGTGCTACCCGATGTATTTCCGCAGGATGCGAAGATGGTTGAACTCGGTCGGGCACTTCATTTCTGGCTTTCCTACACATTCCTAGCATTCATCGCGCTGCATTTAATCGTTCAATGGAAAGTTGCTAAAGCCAACTGGCGAAGGCTTAAAGGATTCATTGAAGCAAGAATCAGTACGCAAAGAAACTGAACTTCCCAGTATTTCTAACACTGGGAAGCGTGACAAAATAGAGATGGCAGCGCAATTACTCAAAGATCCAAAAGCACTCGAAAAGATGATGACGACGATGTTGCCTAGTTGAATGCAATCTACATGAGAAAAACTCATTATGGCTCAACCACAATTTGCCAAGGGGCTGCTGAGTGCTGCTGCACTGTCAACGCTGATCATCCCAATTGGAGTGGATGCAGTTTTATTGGCAAACGGGCATATGAATAACCCAGCATGGCTTCCCCACGCTAAACTTCACTGTGCAATGTCTTTTTTTGCGGCGGCTTCTCTAGGAATTGCAGCGTTAGCAATTTTAAAAGTGCGTCCCACCAGCGATCGCTTTTCAATGGGTTTGGCTGCATTTCTCGGATCTGCATTTTGGGTTGGGCTAATTGGCGCTGGGTTTTGGCCTGGAACATCCTATGGTTTCCTCAACGATCCGGTTCTGGGAACCGTTCGTGAGCCTGAATTGGGTGGAATCTCGATTTATCCAAACGTTGTGGCAGCACTGCTCACGATTGCGATCGCAGTCGTTGGTTATTGTTTAACTGGGCAGCAAAAATCAATTGAACGATCTAAGTAAAAGTTTGCACATCAAAAAAGGAAAATGAAATGAAAATTGGCATTATTGGTGCTGGCAACA
>NZ_JAEQCE010000141.1:0-9038 GCF_020738665.1 Microcoleus sp. PH2017_08_TRC_O_A | reverse complement strand
ATCTGGTTTTTGAAGAGGGCGAAGCATGACCGCATATAAGTTATTAGTTATAATCTCCTATTTTCTGCGGTCATGCTTCGCCCCTACGGATATATTCGCTGGCATTGAGATGACCCCAAATTAAATGCTGTAAAGCTTATCTATCTTCGACTACTCCGACTAATGACTGCAAGTCGAAATCTTTGTCCAAGCCACTGAGACAAATACCAGAACTCATAACTGTTAAGTCATTTTTGGCGATCGCCGAACTATGATGTTCTCCACTAGCGCTAGTCCATTCAACCAACCAATAATCAGCGCGATCGCTAAAATCCCGCAACTCGCCGCCCCCCATCTGCAACGCCCGCTGCAAGCGCTGTTCGTCACGCACTTTCGGAGCGAAATCTTTAATATTTCGGCACACCAATTCGTAAACAATTCGCATTTCCGGCGTCATTCCTTTAAAGCGAACTTCTTGAGGCAAAATCAACTTTTTCAAAGCATCTTTCAACTCCTCACACAGCAGCGGATCGGCGCGCCGATCAATCTCTTCAAACCACAAACAATTACCGTCCCACCGCGCCACAATCTGCTCGAACTGGGAGCTTTCACTCACTAAATGTACTGCTACAGGTTTAGCAAAACCCACGCGCTGTTTAGCATCAGACTCGTTAACAGGATAGGCCAGCCAACTTTGCCCTTGTAGCACGCGAGCTAATTGCAAGCGAATCGGTACAAGCAGTTGCAAATACTCGGCGACTTGTGGCAAACTAGGTTCCTCAACTACAGCAGCAATTTTATTATTAATTGCCTCCAAAATAGCCCATCCTTCAAAGTTGCGCTGCTGCAATTGAAAAGTATAAATCATGCCACATATCTTTGTCCGCACCCTTCCCCCTCGAACGCAAGGAGCCAGGAATTGAGTATCGAGCAGTTCCCCTTCTTGGGCCGCGAGTTGGCTGATAATCTTGCGGATATTTGCCATGGAAGTGACCTCCTTCAACAGTTGACAGTTGACAGTTGACAGTTGACAGTTGACAGTTTAAGAGCGACCTTTACCTAGAAGGAAGAGGATTGGAGTAATGAATAGTCTGATTTTAATTTCTCCCTATCGGGGAGAGGCTTTCAACCAATTCTTTCTGGTAATTTTACTTGTTTTTACACGATCTGCATATAAACTAAGAGAATATAAACATTTACTAACAATCTTGACATCAAGGGAATTCCGAATATAATATTGAGCAAGTATTCAAAGTTAACGTTGTAAAAATATCAAGTAAATATGCTGCAAAAACTCTGTTTTAAGTTAGTAGTAGTGACAAGTCTGACACTTCCTATTGTTGGCTCTGCCCAAGTAGCTAAAGCTCAGAACACTCATGGAGCTACTGCTTATTCTCCGACTTCTGACGCCACCGGTATTAGTTGGGATCATGGTACAGAGAAAGAAGCACTAGATGCAGCAGTAGCCGCCTGCAATCAACAAAGTGGTGGGGCTAACGATTGCCAAGCGCTGACCTCTAATACAAATAATTGTGGAGCGATCTCAGTAGGCAAAGGAGGAGCAGGTGCGGGCTGGGGCGACGATAAAGCAGCAGCAGAAGCTCAAGCTCTCGCTGCTTGCAGCGAACTGGAAGGAGGCAACTGTAAAATTCAGCTTTCAGCTTGCAACAAGTAATTGAATGATGAATTTTTGTCGGAGTGGTGTATATTTTCTCTTGTAAAATAGCTGAGAAAATAGCCATATTATGTCCGTTTATTTACGCGAGAAAAATGGTTTCTAGTGAGGACTTTAGTCCGCAGAAAGAAGGACTAAAGTCCTCACTACAAACCAGTAGGGTGCGCCGGAGCGCACCTTACCCAATTAATCTCCTACTTCAGAGGTAACTGCATCCGGCGGCAGCAAACTTTCTAATCTATCTTTAGACCAGTATTCAGTAGGATAGGCGAGTGCAATAATATCAGAAAGTCGAATTAACCACGTAACTTGTCCGTAAGCATCGGTATTTTCCCCGTGTTCGTTAGGGGGAACTATCACCAAAAGTTCTGCAAACTCCCCGAACAAATTAATCGGGATGCCGCCGAAACTACTATTATTTGTTTTAATCCAAACTTTACAGCCTCGATCGAGGGCTTCTTGGAGTCGCTGGGACAGTAAAGTGGATTTTTTGACCTGGGATTTTTTGGCTTTCGACTTTTTTCCCATAGTTTTAAGAAGTTAAAGTAGTTGTACTGTGAGTTGCACGGTGGGTTACACAGTGGGTGGAGATTGGAGTGCGATCGTCTTCTAGGGCTTCGTTAACGCGATTTGCTATTGAAACTGACAAAACGAAAAAGGACGATCGCCCGATCGACACCCTACCAGTCTAGTCTATAAGAAAGTGCCGCACTGCGATCGCCATAACAATTTAATTACAAAATCGGGAAATGAGCTGCGGTATCAAGTTACAGAGTGAGTTAACAGTCTCCGTATTTATACTGTGCCCAAATGCAGTATAATCGGCGAAGTCTTCCCAAATCGTTTAACTAAAACAATGGACTGGCGAAAGCTCATTCATCCCAACCCGAAAACTTCAACAATTCAACCACCAGCGCCAGAAACTCGATTGTCTGTAGAATTCCTGTTGGGGCTGTTTGCGGCGGGATGGACAGAAGAGCAAGTTTTAGAGAAATATCCTACACTCACTTCCCCCAAGCTGCGCGCTGCTTTGGCTGCTGCGGATTCGCAGTTAGTTTCATCCATCGCCAATCCTGAGTTACTGGAAATTATCGAACAAACTAGGGAAGAGTTGAGAATCGAGAAAAAGTTGCCGCTTGAGGAGATTGATTGAGGGAGATATTTGGGAGTAAAGTGCGATCGATTTTCGATGCTACTCAAAAATATCGATAATGCCCGATAATCTTCCAATTGAAGAGGACATCTTCCAATTTAGTTCCTGCACCGATATTGTGAACGATCGCAAATCTTCCCGAAGGCGATCGCACGTTGCTAACTATCCCGATATGAGACTCGCCTCCTCCTAAATCCCATGTTACTACATCCCCCGGTTGATAATTATCTGCATTGCGAGTAACAGGTAACGATTTACCTTTTCGTTCAAAAAATACCATCAAATTAGGAACTCGGCGATGATCGATATTCGGATCTGTGTTGGTCAAATTCCAATCTTTTGGATAGGCTGCAAAGTTCTGCCGCATATCTTCATGTACCTCTTGTTGCAGATCCACTTTTACCTGCCGAAATGCGCGAATTATGACATCGGTGCAAACACCTGTAGTCATCGGTACATCGCCACCAGGGTAGGGAATCGCTACATAAGCAGGATCGTAAGAATTGGTAATTTTAGTTTGGGCGATCGCATTATCGAGCACTTCACGAACTATCGGCGAAGTTACCGGCACTGTTGCGGGATTTAACTGGACAGTTGGAACAGAAATTGGCTTGACGCTTTTTTGCGATTGACAAGCAACACAGAGATAACTAATAATTAGAATAAACCAAAGAGTTTGCAGGCGATCGTACATTATTCAATCTCAATTTCTGCCTAAATTTTATCTAACTCGTTCCCGAAACTCCAACACCGCCTCAAGAGGATCGGGGCGTTGTACATACTCAGCCAGCAATGATAAATCTAAATTGGGCAATAACTCGCTTTGGTGGATTTTTTCATATTCGTCTCCCCGCAGATGATAAACTTCAAAGTGACGATTTTTCCAGAACCAAACTTCTTTGACGAGCCATGCCCGATTATATCATTTATCAGAATTCATGGGTTTAAAACCCCCGCAGGTTGGTGTCATGGGGAGCATCTCAGTTTTGTATTTATAGTGCTGTCCCCGCTCGCGTATTGTACAATACGCGAGCGGGGACGCTCGCACTCAAAGAAAAAATATTTTTTACAAAACTGAGATGCTCCCGGTGTAATGTTTTTAGGGTGGGGTGTAAATCCCCATAGAAAAAACCTCCTACGACCTTTGTCAACTGTCAACTGTCAACTGTCAACTGTCAACTGTTTATCATCCCTGACAGGCAAAGCCACATCCAGAATTTCCATCAACAACTCCAGCCGCGAAGGACGAGACAACATCGGCACCAAGTTCGGCAGCGAGTAATAATCACCCGCAAATGTAAACGTTTCCACCGACACTTGCTTATCCTTCAATTGTTTTTCAACATAATCGCAGTAAGCGCCAACTCGCACAATCACCACATCAGGAATTACGCTCAAAGTGTGGCAGTATTTCTGATAAGCATCTGCAAAATAAGGTGCAGAGTTTTCGCCTTCATCTGTTACCATAATGAATTGCTCAACCACCTGCTTCTTAATCCGCATTGCTTCGATCGCACAACCGCAACTTGTGCCGCCGCCTGCGCGAATGTGCTTGAATGCGCGCTCCCAATCGCTCAATTCGCTGCCGTTTGCTTGCACTGGATAGGGCATCGTGTCAAAGGCGTAGACGAACAGCGCAGCCTCGGAAATGCCCGAAATCATGGCAGCGAGACGCTTGCCAACTTCGATCGCACTTTCCATACTTCCCGACTTGTCAATCAACAAACCCGTGGCTTTAACAATCTTGCCGCGCTTCTTCACCTGTTCGTTAGTTACCGCTTCCAGCTTCGCCGTTGTGGCTGCGTCGAACTTGGCGCCCGCACCGGCAACACTGGCTTTGTATGCAGAAACCCGATCGCACTTGGCGGCTTCATCCAACTTCGAGTCAATCAACAGCTTGACTTCCGGGTGATCCATCGCGCCGCGAGACTGAATTGATTTCAGGTTGTTGATGACTTCCTGCGGCGACATCGAATTAATCAGCGCTGCTAACACCGTTGGCGTGAGCATTTTGATCGCACCAACTGCGATCGTATAGGGAATCTTGTATTCAACAATCAAATTCGCCTGTTCCGCAGGAGTCGCAGCCTTCGCTAACTGCTTCAAAACAAATGCCAGCGAGTCTTCCGGCGGATTGTCCTTAAACAGAATAGCATTAGCTCGATCGCTCGGCTTGACGTGCAGAGTCGCGTATAAGTGCTTCATCGCCTTGCGGTTGCGGATGGCGGCGCGATCGAAAAACTGGGCATTCTTTTCGCGCGATCGCAGATAGCGAGTGACAGCAGTGCGCGCGCTGCGAGGCAGCTTATTCTGGTGCTGCTTCATAAAGTCCACAATCCGCGAAACCTCGTAGGGCGGGAACTCTTGCAACATCATAAACCCGGCGTCTCGGTGCTCTGTCAGCGCCGAAGTCAGCAAGTTTCCGGCAAAAACTTCCTTGTGGTCGCGCACGTCGCCGTGACGTTGATACCACACTGCTAAATGACCGTAAAAAATCGGATCTAATTCGATAATTAACTTGTGAATTTCTGTCACCTTTTCGAGTTGGCGGTGAGGTGTGGTGAGCAGACTGTTAAGCATTTCTAAACGTAAATCGCGCTCTGCTGTATTCATTGGTGCTGCCTCCAGTTGTGGTTTTGGATTGGCGATTTTGGATTTTCAATTATTAGGAATATCCAAAAATCTGCGGGTGGCAGTTGTTGCACGCTTGGCAATGAATATCGTAGTCACCGCGCAAGTTTGAGGAGCTTTGTTTTTTTAACCTTAGAAGGGTTGGTATGTAAGCTCTTCGGATTGGGGCGCGGCAACAACTGCTATTTTAAAACTATTTCAGGGAAAATTCTGGGATTTCGATCGCCCTTAAATCCGGTTCAACCCAAGTATTCCGGGCTTCCCAAGACATCAGGTGCTCGCGGGTGTAGTGGTTCCAGGGTAAAGTGCGATCGGCATATTCTGCAATCAAACCGTTAGCTAAATGTACGATCGAGCGATTCCGGCCTTCATCTGCCAGATACTCGCGCACAGTTTGCGCCCAAAATAGCGTTAGCGTTTCGTGATACCCGCTGTTTGGCGTGCTTTCAATGCCATTGGCAGAGTTGTAACGTTTGATGCCATTGCGAATTGCATCGATCGCCTCTGAGTCCGATTCGCCAAACAGAAAATACCATAAAGCAACGGTTAAATGGGCTTCATGCGTCCATTGGCTGCGCGGGAGGCTGCATTCTTGGAAGGCGTGGAGGAGGGTATCTATCTCGTAGGGCGATCGGTAAATTGCAAGTTTATTGCTCATAGCTAATACCCAATCAATTTCTTAGTCCGCGGAGGCGGACATCGTTTGTGTAGTAGCGGTTTCAACCGCCGACTCATGTCTTTTAACTTTTACTGAGTTGTTCCATGATGAACTTAATTTGCTTCTTGTTGCACTGACGTTTGCTCGCAGTATACTTCCATGTTTTGACACGGGAGTAATATTGATGAATTACCTCCAATTCTTCCCGATCGGCCAGCTCGAAAAGATACCAAATGCCATCTAGCTTTTGATAATGATGGTAATCATCGATCTTGAGAAAATCATCAGGCTTTTTCGGAGGTAATTTTCGTACCTTGTTTGCCAAGCAGAGTATCCGCGTCTCAGGATGAACGTAAAGTTCCTCTCTCCTAGAACCAAGTTGACGCCCATATCGGCGATCGCAAACAATTCCATCAACCAACACAACATCTCTTTCCACATAACCCCAAACATGGGAGAGAATATGTTTTCCAGACAGCGTAGTTATATCAAGAATTTGACACAATTCGTGGTAGATATCATCCCAATCTTGTCCTATTTTGCTCCGCAGCCAGCGAGATAAAGGCCCCAGACAATCAGAAAAATATTTGCTTTTTCTTTTCAGCTTGAGTAGATAAGGGTTAAAGATTCCATCAGTGCAAGCTGCCTCAGTAATTTCTTTCAGATGTCTCCGGTTTCCTGGTACTTTTTTTAAGCTAGCTCTCCAGCCACCGCGAGGCCGTTCGATGACGATTCTATCTAATCGGTGTTCGCTCATAGCAATTAACAATTGTAAATTAAATTATCCTAGTCATGGATGAACTTTTGACAAAGAAACAGATTTGTTTGCCTAATCTACGGACTACACCGAAAAAAATGCTTCATTCAGTTGACAGTTGACAGTTGACAGTTGACAGTTGACAAAAGAAAGAAGAGGATTAGAGTTAATGAATAGTCTGATTTTAATTTCTCCCTACAAGTGTTCCGGGTGTAAACCAATTCTTTCTGGCAATAAACCCGGTTTCTAGCCATCCGCGAGCAATTTATGTAAAATGTGACCAAATTTAAAACACTTCGCGCAAGTCAAAAAAGCTTTAAGCACAGCCGTTCTTACCAGTTTTACCTAGCAGTGGACGCGCAAACCTCATCTAGAACTAGAGACTCGGAATGCTTCCCTAATTCGATCGCTCGAATATCAGTACCTTAGGGCAGTTATATTTACTAAAGTGTGTAAGCTTCATCAGTTAGGGCGCGAAGTGTTTCGTTTGTAACAAGGAATTGAGTTGTTCAAAAATTGGAAGTTCCGCGCAAGTTTAAAAAGCGGTTTAACAGACCGATTGCTCTACCCCTGAGCTACAGCCTCTTAAACGAGACTGACAGGATTTGAACCTGTGACTAATCGGTGGTATCGTGTGTATGCGCTTCCTATGTTAGGGCGCGGAACTGAAGATTCAAGAGCGGATAGTTTCCCTTGTTTTCCATAAGGTTTGTAGTGAGGACTTCAGTCCTTCTTTTCTGCGGACTAAAGTCATCACTACAAACCTTTTTCATGAAGAAAGTTGAATCAAAGTGTTGTGATAGTAAAAGTCACCTCGCGCAAGTCAAGAAAGCCGTTGTTCATACGCAGGAGTTGAACCTGCAACTTTTCTTTAAAGAGAAATGCTCTACCAAGAGCGAGTATGTAAGCTTCCTTTGTGAGGGCGCGAAGTGGAACTTTTAACCGCGTGACAGATATAAAAACTTCAGGTATTAGAGGCGGCGCACGAGTCAGAGAAGCTTTGTTTTTTAGGAATTGAACCTACTATTCGATTTTTAGTCGAACGTTCGCCAGTTTGTAAGCTTCTTTAGTTGGGGTGCGCCTCGACAATTGATAATTTTTTATACCGCGCAAGTTTGAAAAGCTTTTGACAACTTCTAGCGTGTTTACCATTTCACCATAAAAGCCGAAGCCTTCAGCGGGACTTGAACCCGCAATCTTTTCAGAACTAGAACCCTAATGTTTGTAGGCTTCTCGAATTGGGGCGCGGAATAAAAGTAAATTCCTATCCGTAAACCGCCTCTGGGCGGACAATTAAATCACCGCTGGGACGGCGATCTAGCACGTAAGACTCGAAGCGATCGCTCTTGACATCAAAATGATTGGCTAGACGTTCCTGAATTGTTTTGTCGCTCATTCCTACCGTGATACCCAGTTGGTTTTCTGCCACATCATAGGAACGTCCTTCAAAACGAATGTGAACCATAACTGTTACCTCCTTAAGCGATTTTAGATTTTAGATTTTAGATTTTGGATTAGTAGCTTTTCTGCTGTTTAGTTGTGGCGTTAGTCGGTAAAAATTGCCAGCATTCGCATCTGCGCCCACACGACAATTTTTACATAAACAAACGCCGCTCTAAATGGTAAGCTTGTTTGAGATGGCGGATTTCTTCAGTCTTTTTTGCCGATCGCGCTCGATCGCAACTGTGTTGTTCTGAATCCGCCCCAGATTCGTTGAAATTCGGCTGTTTTGGTACAATATCTGACTCAGATCGAGTCAGTCTGTAACTGAACAGTCTCGTGAAAAGTAACAACATAACAATTAAGTCTCTATTGCAAGACTTTCAAATTGATGTTCCTTGAAATCTCGAACGCTATTTAGTTGTCAAGGTTCAGATTTGGTACGGAAAATGCAGGTTTTTGGCTCTCCTGCGCTTTCCATATGTCTATACTACATACATACTACAGAAGTGTCAAGGGGGTAGGAAAAGTTTTTTAGATACAGGTACGTAGTTGCGCTTCAGCGCTCTTTCATATATATATTAAGAGCGCTGAAGCGCAACTACGTACCTAGTGCTATCCGCTAAACACTGGACAAAAGTGGACAAGATAGCCAGTCTAAGTCTTTAACTAGGCTACGTTAGTAAGGTCACGACACCTACGAGTGCTTTCCAGCTTGTAGCTATGTCGCCGGAGATTAAACATC